>CAYOQW010000041.1:0-8244 GCA_964406175.1 uncultured Candidatus Saccharibacteria bacterium | reverse complement strand
ATCCAGGATATCGACGATCTGGCAGGCAAACGCATCGCCACCTCCTATCGGATCGGGCTCAAGCAGTTCCTCGAGCGGGAGGACGTTCCGGCTAACATAGTCGAGCTGAGCGGTTCGGTCGAGGTAGCACCATCAGTCGTCCTGGCCGATGCGATCTGCGATCTGGTGGATTCCGGCCGGACACTGAAAGAGCACGGCCTCCGTTCGCTCTGCACCGTCTATACGTCGCAGGCTGTGCTCATCGCCTCCCCATCGCTGAAACACCGTATCTCCAAAGCACTGCCCCGGTTGCCTGCCCGGACACCTGAATATGCCTCTGCCCTTACCTTCTGACACGCAAAGGACACCATGAAAACCTACACCTATGCCAATTCCTCACCAGCAGACCTGACCGCGCTCTGTCAGCGCCCTGGCAGCGACACCTCAACGGTCATCCCGGTCGTCACCGAGATCATGAAAACAGTGCGCGCCCAGGGCGACCAGGCATTATTCGACTACACCCGGAAACTGGACGGAGTCGCTCTCAGCTCTCTCGAAGTGACTGATGAGCAGAAAGCCAGCGCCATAGCTTCGCTTCCGACTCAGGTGAAAACAGCGATCGACTGTGCCGCTCTCGCCATCGAGACCTTTCACCAGGCACAAGTCAGTAAAACTGAAACCACGGTCGAAACCTACACCGGAGTCAAATGCTCGGCCCAGATGCGGCCGATCAGCTCCGTGGGACTCTATATCCCAGGCGGCACCGCTCCACTGTTCTCCACTATCCTCATGCTTGCCATCCCGGCCCGGATCGCCGGCTGCACCCAGGTCGTGCTCTGCACCCCGCCGGGCAAAGATGGATCGATCTGCCCTGAGATGCTCTACGCCGCACAGGTCTGTTCGATAAAAACAGTCTTCCAGATCGGCGGAGCTCAAGCTATCGCCGCCATGGCGTACGGAACCGAGTGCGTCCCCAAGGCGGACAAGATCTTTGGCCCTGGCAATCAATACGTCACCGCCGCCAAGATGCTGGTCGCCTCAGACCCGGCCGGGGCAGCCATCGACATGCCGGCTGGTCCATCAGAAGTACTCATCATAACTGACAAGGATGCTCGGGCCGACTTCATCGCTGCTGATCTGCTGTCCCAGGCAGAGCATGGAGCCGACTCGCAAGTCGTGCTCGTCAGCCTCGACTCGGCCAAAATAACAGAAGTACAACAGGAACTTGACCGCCAGATAGCGACCCTGCCACGAAAAGAAACTGCCGAGAAAGCTCTAGCCAACAGCTTTTCGGTCCTGTGCGAAAGCTTCGAGGACGCCATGATATTTGCCAACCAGTACGCTCCTGAACATCTCATCATCAACATCGACCAGCCCGACCGGGCGGTCCCCCTGGTCCAGAACGCCGGCTCGGTCTTCCTCGGGCCCTATGCCTGCGAATCAGCCGGCGACTACGCCAGTGGGACCAACCACGTTCTGCCGACCTACGGCTACGCCAGGTCATACAGTGGCGTTTCTCTCACCTCGTTCCAGAAACGCATCACGTTCCAGACCATCACGGCCGACGGCGCAAAACAGCTGGGCCCGACCGTGGCCCTGCTCGCTGAGAGAGAACAGCTCACCGCTCATCAGCGGGCCATGGAGATACGGTTCAAGCAGGTCGATCAGAAATAAGCCGATCAAACTAGACAGAAAGCTCGTCATGAACATCGTCACCAGATCCCTTAGACCCAGTATCCAGGCCCTCGAACCCTACCAGTGGGAACCCATGTCCGATGAGATCAAACAGAGGTATGGCGTCGACCGGGTGCTCCGCTTCGATGCCAACACCATGGCCACGCCTCCCGGTTGCTACGACCGGTTCCTGGACTTCGTCAAGCAGGACCGACAGGTCAGTGAATACAAAGACTTCAGCTACCAGCCGCTGCAGAAGCTCGTAGCCGGCTATTCCAAAGTCGCCGTAGACCAGGTCGTCATCACCGCGAGCGGCGATGAAGGCATCGACATCGTGACCAAGGCCTTCCTGAACGACGGTGACCGGGTCATCATATCCTCCCCCACCTACAGCATGTACAAGATCCAGACCGGGATAAATGGCGGTGAAACAATTGACATCCCGCTCATCCCGGGGAGCTTTGCACTTGATGCAGATAAGCTGATAGCAGCAACTGAGCAGGCCAAGATCCTGTTCATCTGCAACCCGAACAATCCGACCGGCACCGTGAACCCGCGTGAAACTATCGAGCGCATCGTCAGGCAAGCTGGCTGCATGGTCCTGGTGGATGAAGCCTACTTTGAGTTCAACGACAGGGAAGGCGTTCAAGATCTCATCAGCACCTGCGACAATCTGATCATCCTGCGCACCTTCTCCAAATTCGCCGCCATGGCCGGTGCCCGGGTCGGCTATCTGCTCACCAGCCCCTGCCTGGCGGCGAAACTGAACGCCATCCGGCTGCCCATGGGCATCAGCTATTTTTCCATGGAACTGGCCAAGATGGTGCTCGCAGAGGACATGGTCTGGGTCGAACAGAACCTGCGGACGATCCTAACCGAGCGCTCTCGCATGGCTGAGGCCTATACAGCTCTGGGACTGCAGTTCTACCCAAGCCGCACCAACTTCTTCCTGGTGCGCTATGGTGAACAAGCTTCTAAGCTTGTGCAGCACCTGATGACCAAAGGTTTGGTGTTACGTGACCTGAGCAGTAAAATGAATATCGAGGGATGCATCCGCATCACCGTCCGTTCTCCCGACGAGAACGACCAGTTGATCTCAGCCCTGAAGGAGGCACTTCATGCCGATCGATAGACTCTCAGACCTGCACATGCACACCGCCTATTCTGACGGGAAAGGGTCAGCAGAAGAAATGATCCTCTCTGCCATCGATAAAGGGATGAAAAAGATCGCGATCACGGACCACATGCCGCTGCCGTTCCCCGATCCCTGTGCCGTAGACATGGACCGGCTCAATGACTACCGGGCCGAGGTCAAACGGCTCAAGTACGAGTATGAAATGCAGATCGACGTGCAGCTGGGACTTGAGATCGACTTCATCCCTCAACTCCAGCCCTGGATCCAGGACATCGTCGACCTCGGGTGGGACTACCTCATCACTTCCGTGCACTTCCTCTTCGGCAAAGTGGAAGGCAAACCGCAGATCTTCGACTCATCACAGATAGACCCGTTCGTCAAGCTACTCAGAGAGAATTACCAGGGCGACGCCCAGACCATGTGTGAAGAATTTTACAAAACCGTACAGAAGGGTGCAGCCATGATCCCAGGCAGCACCATCGGCCACTTCGACCGGATCAAACTGCACAACAGAGGAAACAATTACTTCGAGGAAACTTCGACCAGCTACCGAAAACTTGTCGAAGAAACGCTCATCGCCGTCCAGGCCGCCAGGTGCCGCATCGAGATCAATACCTCAGGCTTCGACCGGGCGGTCAAGGACTGCTATCCCAGCCTCTGGATCATCGAGCTCTGCAAATCCATGAACATCCCTATAGTGCTCGGCTCCGACTCCCACCACCCCTCCGAGATCGGCCGCTACTTCGATAGGTTCTAAGTGCCCCCGTCTGTCATTCCTGCGAAGGCAGGAATCCCCTTTCCCCCTTGCTTCGTTGATTCTTTGAAAGACCCCCATGCGCACTCGCTCTTCTTCTATCACCCGCACCACCAGTGAAACTGATATCGAGATCAAACTAGACCTCGACGGTACGGGCGTACGAACAATTAAAACGCAGATCGGGTTCCTCGATCACATGTTCGACCTCTTCTACAAACACGGTCTGTTTGATGGTGCGATCAACGTCGTCCGCTCTGATCTGCAGATCGATGAACACCACACCGCAGAAGATGTCGGCATTGCGCTGGGGCAGGCCTTTGACCAGGCGCTCGGTGACCGCAAAGGGATCAAACGGTACGGCTTTTTCATCCTGCCTATGGACGAAGCACTCGTTGAAGTAGCCGTCGATCTCGGTGGCCGAGCCTGGTTTGAACTAAAGGACAGCCAAGGGTATGAATACACATTCGACCGTGAAAAAGTAGGAGACCTTTCGACCGAGCTGATATTCGACATCCTGGAAGCACTCTCGACCAATATGCGCGCCAATCTACACATCACCGTCCGCTCCGGACGCAACGCACATCACATCATCGAAGGCATCTTCAAATGTCTCGCTCGGGCCCTGCGGGTAGCGTGTGAGATCGACCCGAGAGCCGCTGACCAGGTACCAAGTACCAAAGGAAAACTGTAATATTTGGGAAAAAGATGTCATTCCCGCGAAAGCGGGAATCCAGAAACAAAAACAAACATCTTTCTTTTTGCTTTTCTGGATCCCCGGGTCAAGCCCGAGGATGACACAAGTCTCATATACCGCAAGGACTCATCTCCATGCTCTCCGTCATCGACACCGGCAACATCACCTCGCTCTGCCTCGCTCTAGACCGCCTCGGGGCTGACTACGTCATCACCAGGGACAGGTCCCGGGTTGAACGATCCAGTGCCGTGATCTTTCCAGGTCAAGGCCGGGCAGGCTCGACCATGAGCATGCTGAATGAACAAGGACTGACTGACGTGCTCCGCACCTGGACCAAGCCCTACCTGGGCATCTGCCTGGGCATGCAACTGCTGGGCGATTTCTCGGAAGAAGACAATGTCGCCACACTCAGCGTGTTCCCCGGGGTCACCACCAGATTTGCCTCCACGCTGATCACCCCCCACATGGGCTGGAATCCGGTGAGACTTGAACAGTCCTCACCATTGACCGCCGGGATCGCCGACCAGACCAGCTTCTACTACGTCCACTCTTTCTATCTGGACGAACCAGGATGCCAAGTAATCGGGACAACGGCCTACGGACAACCCTTCCCAGCGATCGTCCGGCATCAGAATTTCCATGGCGTCCAGTTCCACCCGGAAAAATCCGGCCCTGCCGGCATCCAGCTTCTAATGAACTTCGTCTCCCTATGCTGATCATCCCTGCTATCGACCTCATCGGCGGCAAGTGCGTCCGCCTCACCCAGGGTGACTATGACCAGGTCACCAACTATGACCGTGAACCGGTGGACCAGGCTCAGGTGCTGAAAGCCGCTGGTGCCCGCTGCCTGCATATCGTCGACCTCGACGGCGCGCGTGCCGGACAGCCTGTGAACCTCACAGTCGTGCAAGCGATCGAGACTGCAACCGGTTTGTCTGTCCAGTACGGCGGTGGCCTGCGCAGTGTGGACACTGCAGAAAAAGCACTCGCGTCCGGTGCTGACCGCATCATCCTCGGTACGTCCGCCATCGAGAACCTCGACCTGATCGCCGGTCTGATCGCGAAGTACGGCCCCCGCCGGATCATCGTCTCCATCGACATCAAAGATGGACTGGTCGCGACCCGGGGCTGGCTTACCAAAAGCACTGTCACCCTTTCAGGACTCCTGGTGACCTTGAAAAAGCTGAACGTCCGCTCCCTGATCATTACCGATGTGGCCAGCGACGGACAGCTGGCAGGACCGAATTTCGACCTGCTGAGGCAGGCCGTGGGCCAAGGTTTCGAGATCACTGCCGCAGGCGGCGTGACCAGTGAACAGGACATCGCGAAGCTCAGCCAACTAGGTATCGAACGTTGCATTGTCGGCAAAGCGCTGTATGAAGGCAGACTGAGTCTCGACGTTTTCAAACAGTATCCCAGCGAGAACACCCTGACCCGCCGTGTGATCCCTTGTCTGGACGTCCGCGACGGACGCGTGGTCAAGGGAACGCATTTCACCAGTCTACGGGATATCGGTGACCCGGTGGCTCTCGCCAAAAGATACTGCGATCAAGGTGCAGATGAGCTGACCCTTCTGGACATCACCGCGACCAGAGAAGGACGTTCCACCTTCATCGATATCATCCGGGACGTTGCGAAGAGCGTCACCATCCCCTTCACCGTGGGTGGGGGCATCCGCAGTATTGAGGATATCCGGCAGCTGCTCAAAGCCGGCGCCGACAAGGTGTCGATCGGATCAGCAGCTATACTCGATCAAGCCTTTGTACCTCTGGCTGTCCAGGAATTCGGCTCCCAGGCCATCGTCGTCTCTCTGGATGTGAAAAAAATCAGCGACGACTGGATGCTGTTCATCCGCGGCGGCTCAGATGAGACCAGTGCCGAGGCTCTCTCGTTCGCCCGGCAGATGGCGGCTGATGGTGCAGGTGAGCTGCTGATCAACAGTCTGGACCGCGACGGTACCGGTACGGGCTTTGATCTCCCGCTGCTGAAGACCATCACGGACGCAGTGAACGTCCCGGTCATCGCCTCGAGCGGGGCAGGCAAACTGCAGGACTTCTCAGATGCGTTCGAACAGACCGCTGTCTCAGCGGTGCTGGCTGCCGGGGTGTTCCACTCTGATACCATCACCATACCTGATCTGAAACAATACCTTGCCTCACGTTCCATAGGAGTACGCACATGAATCCCTTTGACGTCCAGTCCATCAACTTTGATAAACTGAACGGTCTGATCCCAGCTGTGATCCAGGATTCTGAAAGCCAGCAGGTGCTCATGGTCGGGTTCATGAACCGCGATGCACTCGAAGCCACCATGCAGAGCGGCCAGGTGACCTTTTACAGCCGGACCAAAAAACGGCTCTGGCAAAAAGGTGAGTCATCAGGCAATACGCTTTCCGTGCTCTCCATCACCCCTGACTGCGACCTGGACACGGTGCTCATCATGGCCAGACCGGCAGGGCCGACCTGCCATACCGGCGCTGTCAGCTGCTTTGGAACCGAAGCCCGCGCGGACAGAACTGCTTTCCTCCAGACACTGTTCGAGCTCATCCAGGAACGAAAAGAACAGAAGCCTGCAGGCTCCTACACCACCTCACTTTTCGGCGAAGGTCTGACCAAGATCCTGGAAAAAGTCGCTGAAGAGAGCGAAGAAGTACTGCTCGCAGCCGAAAGCCAGACCAAGAAAAGACTTATCGAAGAAAGCTCAGACCTGTTGTACCATCTGTTCGTCCTACTGGCGGAAAAGAATGTTGAACTCGCCGAAGTGATAAACGAATTGAAAAATAGACACAAAAAAATGTAGAAACGCGATTCATCGCGTCCCTGATCGCCTCGCGACCGAACAGATAGCCGACGGTCTCAACCGCCGACTATCTGTCTGAATATCAAGAGAGACGAGGCGGCAGGTCCTCCGTAGCTCATTTGGCGAAGGAGGATGCCGCGTCTCTACAACATAACAAACGCATTGCAACGGTTTCTTCATCGTAGGGACGTTGCATGCAACGTCTCTACAGGTCGCCTCGCGATCGGTCTCTTGCCTTCAGGCATTGCCCCACTGCTCGTGGTGTATCCTCTTCACATCAAATCTGCTCACCGGCTCTCTGACCTCGGGCGGATGCCCGAGCGGAACGAGCGCAAAAGGGATGAACGGTTCCGGTACCTTCGTGATCTGACGAAGCTCCTTGACCCGGTCCTCGCGGGGATACACCCCGCACCAGACCGCACCGAGCCCCATGGCCGTGATCTCGATGAGCATGTTCTCTACCGCTGCGGAGCAATCCTGCACCCAATAGCCAGGCGACTTGGTCCCCGTGGGATCACCGCAGACCACGATGGCCGCAGCGGCATTTTCAGCCATTTTGGCATGAGGATGGGTAAAAGCGATGGTCTTCAGGATCTTCCGGTCCGTGATCACGACGAAATGCCAGGGCTGTTGATTATTGGCAGACGGCGCTGCCATGGCTGCCTTCAGGATCTGTTCCATCTGTTCTGAAGTGACCGGTTCCTCAGTATACGAACGGATGCTCCGGCGGCTGAATACGGCGTCCATAGACCCTCCTCACTTGACGTTGGTGGATAGGCAGTTCCATAATACCGGTGTTTACCTATCCTATCAATGAGGTGCTTCATGGCCGAATTCAAGAAAATCTATAGATGCCCGCTGTGCGGCAATGTCGTGGAACTGCTCCATATCGGCGGCGGCACCCTGAGTTGCTGCGGCCAGCCCATGCAGGAACAGACCGCCAATACTGTGGAAGCGAGTCAGGAAAAACACGTTCCGGTCATCGAGCGCACCGCGACCGGCATCCTGGTCAAAGTAGGTTCCATCGCCCATCCCATGGAAGCGGCCCACTTCATCCAGTGGATCGAGATCGCCCGAGCCGGACAGAAGATCGGCCGTGTCTATCTGAAAGCGGGCGACCTTCCCCAGGCTGAATTTACCATCCAGGAAGCCGACGTCTCAGTCCGTGCGTACTGCAATCTCCATGGTCTTTGGAAAGCCTAAGTC
>CAYOQW010000040.1:0-8277 GCA_964406175.1 uncultured Candidatus Saccharibacteria bacterium | reverse complement strand
CATGGCAGGCCGTATGCGATTGATGATGAGCATCGGTGTGTCCAGCTCTGCTGCTTCTACCAGACCGATGATCCGGTCCGCATCTCGGACCGCAGAGACCTCGGGCGTCGTGACGATAATTGCATGATGCGCCCCCGCAATGGCATTGCGGAAGCCCTGCTCTATACCCGCAGGAGAATCAACGAGGACATAATCGTATTTTTCTTCCAGGTCCTTGCAGATCTCCTTCATCTGAGCCGGGGTCACGGCGTTCTTGTCGCGTGTCTGGGCAGCCGGCAGAAGGAACAGATTGTCGAACCGCTTGTCGCGGATCAAAGCCTGCTTCAGTTTGCAGGTGCCTTCTATGACATCGACGACGTCATACACGATCCGGTTTTCGAGCCCCATGATCACATCCAGGTTCCGCAGCCCGATATCGGCATCGACAACTGCAACCTTGTTCCCGAGCAGAGCCAGAGCAGCTCCGAGATTGGCAGTCGTCGTCGTTTTACCGACGCCGCCTTTTCCAGAAGTGATGACTAAAACTTTCCCCATGCTGGCTCCTTCACCTTACTTGCGTGTTTTCCGTTTCGGTAAATATTTCTCTTTTTCCAGTTCCCGTTTGAACATAGACATGAATTTGGGATACTCAACACTGGCTTCAAATACAAAATATCCGATCATTCCGACCATCATAAGCACCAGTGCCAGCAGCCAGATCCTCATGGAAAAAATGGCCACATACTGGACCCGGCACCAGATCAGGAATATGCCGAAAAAAGCCGGCACCGCCAGATAGGACGTGACTTTCCGGATGAACTGTCGCAGTATCGCGTATTCCTTCTGCGGCAGAAAAGTCCTCAGAGCGAACGGAGTGACAGCCCATAGAGCGATCAGGACCACGAAAACCGTGACAAAAAGAGATGCTGGCGCAAAAGCGCTGGGCGGCCGCGCATCGAAGAGCGTGTCCAGATCGAACAGTGACTGCAGCTGAGATATAATGGTACTCATCGCTTGGTATTCTTGGATTTAGGAGTTGGTTCTTTGGGTGCTGTTTCGGCAGCCGGTGCAGATTCCTTTTCCGGTGCTGGCTTCTTCGACACCTTGGCCATCTGGAGATCATAGCCGCAATAAGGGCAGACTTCATACTGACGATTGACGATATGTTCGCAGCCGGGGCAGGTATCCTTGATCTTTTTGCGGCAGAATGGACAGAAGAGGAAATCCTCAGCCACCGATTTGCGGCAGTGCGGGCAGAGGGACAGATCACCCATCTGGCGACGCATGATCTTTTCATCGAGGAGCTGCAGGCGGCGTTCTTCCATGGTCTGAGCGGGTCTGAGCAGGACATACATGAGCAGCCCGGCAAAGGGGAATACGATAACCACCACGATGGCGACGATCTGCAGGATCACATTCTTGGTACGGTTGAAGATGTCCTGATACACCCAGTACACGGAAAGCAGCCACATCGCTCCAAGTGAAATGCCCAAAAAAATCAACGTATAGAAAATTGGCTTGTTCTCGAGAAATACACCGAAGTCCAGCATGGGACCACCTCGTATGGTGAAAAAACAAATGAAATGTAGCAAAAAAGCTACCTGGTGTAAAGCTGCACTCCCCTATTCGCTGACTGGTTCTGACTGCTCCGGCAGTGCTGCCATCTCTGCGACCGCGTCATCAGGATTCAACCGCATCACCCGCACGCCTTGGGTCGCTCTGCCGAGGGTGTTCACATTGCGCACCGGCAGGCGAATGACCTGACCGAGCTTGGAGATCACGACCAGATCTTCGTCAGACTGGTCGAGGATACGGGAGGCCGCGAGTTCACCGGTCTTCAAGGTAAGCTGAGCGGCTCTGACGCCCTTGCCGCCCCGGCCCTGCAGGGGGAAATGCTTGACCAGCGTGCATTTGCCGTAGCCATGTGCAGAAATGATGCAGACACGCTGCTTTTCCTCATCCTTCGGGTCGATGACATCCATGTCCAGCACCCTGTCTCCGGCGTTCAAACGGATGCCGATGACGCCGATGCTGTTACGGCCTACCGCCCGCGCATCATCTTCCTCGAACCGGATGGACTGTCCCTTTTCCGTGATCATGATGATATGTTCACCCTTGTGGATCAGGCGGACGCTGCAGAGCTCATCCGTATCCCGCAAATTGATCGCGATGATACCGGTCGCTCTGATATTTTCATATTCTCTGAGTGCTGTCTTTTTGATAATGCCGCTGCGGGTACCGATGACCAGGCAGACATCGCTGTCAAAACGATCAATGCTCAGGACTCCTGAGATCTTTTCTCCCTGCTCGATGGGGATCAGGTTGATGAGCGCCTGTCCCTTGGCTGTACGGCTGGATTCTGGGATCTCGTACGCTTTCAGTTTGAAGACCCGGCCTCGGTTCGAGAAGAACAAGAGGAAGTGATGCGTCGACATGACGAGGAGATGTTCTACCACATCTTCCTGCTTCGTCGTCATACCGATCACACCCTTGCCGCCTCGGTGCTGGGAAGAATAGGTGTCGAGCGACATGCGTTTGATATAGCCGTCCCGGGTGATGGTGATATAGACGTCCTCTTCTTTGATCAGGTCCTCTTCGTTGAACTGACCGATCGCGGTGGGGATGATCTTGGTCTTGCGTTCATCACCATACTTGAGCGTGAGCTCGGCAAGTTCTTTCTTGATGATCGAAAGCACCTTGCGCGGATCGCCCAGGATAGCCTGCAGGTCAGTGATCAAAGCCATGAGCTCCCGGTATTCATCCTCGATCTTCTGACGCTCAAGTGCGGCGAGACGTCTGAGCTGCATCTCCAGGATAGCTTTGGCCTGACGGACGGAAAGTTCGAATTTTTCGATAAGATTGGTCTCGGCGACCTCTGCATTGGCTGATGCCCTGATCGTAGCGATCACCGCATCGAGGTGGTTCAGAGCGATGAGAAGTCCGTCGAGAATATGCGCACGATCCTGAGCCTGCTTCAGCTCAAACTCGGTACGTTTGGTGATGACGATCTTGCGGTGGTCGATGAAATACTGGAGAATCTTGCGTAAGTGCAAAACCTTGGGCTGACGTCCATCTACCAGGGCGACCATATTGAAATTAAAGTTCAGCTGAAGCTGAGTATGCTTGAAAAGCTGATTTAAAACGACCTTGGCGATAGCATCGCGTTTGAGCTCGATCACGACGCGCATGCCTTCCCGGTCGCTCTCGTCCCGGAGATCCGAGATGCCCTTGATTTGCTTGTTCTTGACCAGGTCTGCTATCTTCTGGATGAGCGTCGCCTTGTTGACCTGGTAGGGCAGTTCGTCCACGATGATCGAGATACGCCCGTTCTTGGCCTCCTCGGTCGTGGTCTTGGCCCGCATGGTGACCGAACCGCGCCCATTGATATACGCGTTCAGGATATCCTGCTGGTTGAATATGTAGCCGCCGGTGGGAAAATCAGGCCCTTTCACGAACTCCACGAGCTCCTCTATCCGGGCTTCAGGGTTGTCGATGAGGAAGGCAACAGCATCGCAGACTTCGTTCAGGTTGTGGGGCGGGATATTGGTCGCCATACCGACAGCGATACCGGACGAGCCCATGATAAGAAGATTGGGCAGCCGTGACGGCAGTACCATCGGTTCCTGCTGGGAGCCGTCATAATTATCGACAAAAGGAACGGTCTGTTTGTTGATGTCTGCCATCAGCTCATCCGAAATAGCAGCCATACGGCACTCGGTATAGCGCATGGCAGCTGCATTATCGCCATCGATCGAGCCGAAGTTACCCTGACCGTCCACAAGCATATAACGCATATTGAAATCCTGCGCCAGTCTGACCAGGGTGTCATAAATCGCCTGATCGCCGTGAGGATGGTATTTACCCATCACTTCTCCCACGACAGTGGCGCTCTTGCGGTATTTGGCTTTGGATGTGAGCCCTAGCTCGTGCATGGCAAAAAGAACCCGGCGATGGACCGGTTTGAGGCCGTCGCGGACATCCGGCAGTGCGCGGGAAACAATAACGCTCATGGCGTAGTTGAGGTAGGATTCCTGCATTTTTTCGGTCAGAGATGTGGGCAGGATCCTGCCGTAGGGCGAACTGGTCGTTTCAACGGGTAGTTCTGGGGTCGTCACGTCTATCCTCTCCAATCTTCAGTCATTAGTCACTAGACATTAGTCATCAGTTCAAAAAGCTTAAAGTCTCGAGCTTATAGCCTAAAGCGTTCCCGTTAGACATCCAGGTCCTTGACCTCTTTGGCTTTCTTCTGGATGAACTGCTTGCGGGGTCCGACTTCACTGCCCATGAGCATGGTGAATACTTCATCAGCCAATATGGCATCGTCGATCTCAATATTGATGAGCGAACGCGTCTCAGGGTTCATGGTCGTATCCCAGAGCTGCTCAGGGTTCATCTCACCGAGACCTTTGTAGCGCTGCATGCTGTATTTGACCTTGGGTGCTGCGTCTGCGGCAACTGCTGTTTCTACCGCCGCCTCGGGGATCGTATCGTCTGCCGTCTCGGCCGCCTGCTCATCAGGTACGTTCGGCTCCGCTGCGGCGTCTTTGGCAGCGCCGGTCAAGGCGCGGATATAGGCATCCTTTTCCTCTTCGGTATAGATCCATTCTTCCTTTTTGCCATGCTTGATCTTGAACAGGGGCGGCTTGGCCAGGTATACATGACCCTCAGTGACCAGCTTTTCCATATGACGGTAGAAGAACGTCAGGAGCAAGGTGGCGATATGGGCGCCGTCGACGTCAGCATCGGTCATGATGATGATGCGGTCGTATCGGAGCTTGGTAATATCAAATTCTTCACCGATGCTCGTCCCGAGCGCCGTGATCATGGTGCGGATCTCTTCGTTGTGCAGTACCTTGTCCAGACGGGCTTTCTCGACATTCAGGATCTTGCCTCTGATCGGCAGGATAGCCTGGAATTTACGGTCTCTCCCCTGCTTGGCGCTGCCGCCGGCGGAATCACCTTCGACGATGTACAATTCACACTTGGCAGCGTCTTTTTCCTGGCAGTCGGCGAGCTTGCCGGGCAGAGTCAACCCGTCCATGACACCTTTGCGGATGACCGTGTCGCGGGCTGCCTTGGCGGCCATTCTGGCATGGGAAGCGAGGACGTTCTTGGCCATGATGATCTTGGCTTCGGCAGGGTGTTCCTCGAGATACATGGCCAACGCTTCATTGAGCGTCGTCTCGACATAGCCACGGACCTCAGGATTGCCCAGCTTTCCTTTGGTCTGGCCTTCGAACTGAGGTTCCGGGACCTTGACTGACAGAATGGCGGTGAGACCTTCTTTGACATCATCACCAGTGAAATTCTCGTCAGCTTCCTTCAGGTATCCTTTCTTCCTGGCGTAATCGTTCAACGTACGGGTGAGAGCGGCCCGAAAGCCAGTCATATGCATACCGCCGTCAATGGTATTGATATTATTGGCAAAGGAAAAGACGCTCTCGGCGAAACCGTTGTTGTACTGCAGCGCTACCTCGACCACATGCTCTTCTATCTCTTTTTCAAAATAAAAGATATCAGCATAGAGCGGCTCTTTCTGCATGTTGATCTGGCGGATGTAGGAGGCGATACCGCCTTCAAAATGAAAGCTATATTTGAGAGCAGCTCGTTCGTCGTAAAAATCGATGGTCAGTCCTTTGGTCAGGTAGGCGATCTCGCGGAACTGCTGGAGCAGCGTATCAGCGGTATAGATGGTCGTCTCGAAGATCGAGCCGTCAGCCGCAAAGGTAGTTTTGGTACCGGTCTCAGCTCCCTGCATGGGAAAACGGAAATCAACGGGCGAGCCGTCCTCGACAAAATTCTTCTGTTTCCATTCCTCGACCGTACCCTCTACCCGTGTCGGGTACTGCGGTACGCCGATCTTGTACTCCTGGCTGTGGACCTGGCCGCCACGAGCGACTTCAACCCGCATGAGCGTGGAGAGCGCATTGACGACAGAGGCACCGACACCGTGAAGCCCACCTGACACCTTGTAGCCACGCTTATCGAACTTGCCGCCGGCATGGAGGATAGTCATGATGACCTCCAGGGCGGACTTGTTGTATTTGGGCATCGGGTCGACAGGGATGCCGCGGCCGTTGTCGATGACCGTGACGCGTTCGTCCTTGTGTATGATCACCTGAATGTGATCGCAGTAGCCGGCCAGCGCTTCGTCCACGGAATTGTCGACGATCTCGCGGACCAGGTGATGCAGTCCCCGGGGACCGGTTGAACCGATGTACATACCAGGCCGTTTACGGACCGGCTCTAGTCCCTCAAGTACGGTAATCTTCGATGCGTCATAGTCATTGACGGGAGGTGACTTCACCATGCGATTGGTATCCTTTTTCCAAGTTTTTTCTGAGGGTTTTGCCGGCGCTTTTTCGCTCAGCGCCACAACGACCGAACTATATCACAAGGAAGCCACCAAAACAAGGTTTTGATGGCTTGGCAATGCTGTATTTAGTACGATTATTAGACTGCCAACTGTCATTCTGAAACCGCTGCGGGTGAAGAATCTCCCTGAGCGCTTGAAATGCAGACTCTTCGGCTGCGGTTGCCTCCGCTCAGAGTGACATGGGGGCTTGAACGCTCACCCTGGATTATTCGTATCGCAAGGCTTCGATAGGATCTTTTTTGGCTGCGAGAAAAGCAGGCCAGAGACCAAAAATGATACCGGTGACCGTCGAAATACCTATGGCTGTCGCGACGACATCCGGGGTGATCGCTGGCGTCAGCGGTGTTTTGGCAGCTACGACGGCTCCGACGGCAAATGAGATCAAGAGTCCGATGATCCCACCGATAGCGGTGATGAAGATCGATTCGGTGAGGAACTGCATGAGGATCTGCGACCTGGTCGCCCCGACCGCTTTGCGCAGCCCGATCTCGCGGGTACGCTCCGTGACGGTCACGAGCATGATGTTCATGATACCGATGCCCCCTACGACCAGGGAAATGCCGGCGATGGCCGAGACGAGTGCCGTCGCCAGTGACAGGAACTGATCGAACAGCGAAAGCAGATCGTCCTGGGTGAAGACAGTGAAGTTCTCCTCACCCGCATGCGTGGTGAGCAAAACACTCTGAACCTCAAGTTTCATGTCTTTCACATCAGCTGTATCCTTGGCTTTCATGATGATACGCATGATCTTGACCACACCCTTGTTGATAGCAGTGGCGGTATCAAAAGGGATGATCGCAAAATTACTGGAGTCACCGCTGAACAGACTGTTCGTCTGCGTGCTCGACGTCGTACCGATGACGGTATAGGTTGACTTGTCGATGTTGACTGTGCGTCCGATCGGGTCTGCATCAGCTCCGAAAAGCTCGACAGCGGTCGAGTCGCTGATGACCACGACGTTACCGTCCGTGGTCGAAGCGAACATCTGGCCTTTGTCGATCCTCAGGATACCGAGGCATTCCAGCATGTTCGGATATGCGCCGACCAGGGTCGGGCTGGCGGTCTGGCTGTCTGCCGTCAAGTTGCCAGGGACGAGCGTCATGGGGCTGACCGCATCCATCCCTGCGATCCCGGACAGAGCGCTCACATCTGCGAGTGTCAGAATATCACCTGCCATGAGATTGCCGGGATTCTGCATGGCCTTCGTATTCTTCGGATCGATCTTGCCGGACAGCACGAACATGACGTTGGAACCGAAGCCCTGCACAATGCTGGTGACATCGTTCTTCAGTCCCTGACCCAGCGAGATCAGGATGGTAACCGAGGCGACGCCGATGACGATGCCCAGCACGGTCAGGAGCGAACGGACTTTGTTGGAATAAATGGAATTCAGTGCACTTTTGAAATTATCCTTCATTTCGTGGCTCCTGCTATACGGCCGTCAAGTACCCGGATCTGACGCTGGCATTTTTCGGCGATGCTCATGTCGTGGGTCACGATGATCACCGTCTTGCCCTGGTCGCGAAGGCCCTTGAGAATTTCCAGAACTTCAAGTCCGGTCTTCGTATCCAGATTGCCGGTCGGCTCGTCCGCGAGGATGATCCCGGGGTCATTCATGAGCGCCCGGGCGATCGCGACGCGCTGCTTTTCGCCGCCGGAAAGTTCAGTAGGTCTATGGTGCGCACGTTCGCCCAGACCAAGCTGCTTCAGGAGCTTTTTGGCGCGACCCTGACGATCATTTATCTTAGTTCTGCTGTACGCCGAAGGAAGCAGGACATTTTCCAGGGCGCTCTGGCGCGGCAGGAGATTGAAAGATTGGAAGACGAAGCCGATGCGGCTGCTCCGCAGGTGCGCGAGATGCGCATCGGACATGGTCATGGTGATCTTGGCCCCGTCGATCAGGATATCGCCCGTGGACGGGA
>CAYOQW010000039.1:0-8599 GCA_964406175.1 uncultured Candidatus Saccharibacteria bacterium | reverse complement strand
CGCCGTTGAGCGTGACCAGAGTGCCGGCGTTCGTGTTGCCGATGGCGATCGTGTCTGCGGTCGTACCTTCGGTTGCGATATTGATCGTATCCCCTGCATTAGCGTCCACTCCGCCGATATCGATCGCCTTGGTAATCGCATTGTCGCCAATGTTGATGCCGCCAGTGCCGGAATTGAAGACGAGAGCCGTAGCTCCGGTCACATTGCCCATAGTGATCGTACGAGCAGCTGCACCGGTACCAATATTTATTGCCTGTGCGTCTGCGTCATTACCGATGCCGATAGCGGCACCCGTTGAGTTCAGCTCAATAGAACCAGAAGTATCCACACTATATGAGCCAGTTGTGTTGAAGGTCATGCCGCCGGTACCGGAATCAGCATCAATACCGCCAGCAGCATTGGACGCGTTCAGGAATACGGCGTTGGCAACGGCCTCGGTCGAGTTCAGATTGATCGAGGACCCGGTCGCGATGATGTCGATATCTTCACCGGCGGCAGCACCCTGGGCCAGAATGTCGATACCACCGATGGTGGAGTTCAGCACGAGAGCATCAGCACCGTTGTAACCAGACTCAACCTGAAGTTTCGCTCCGGGATCAGGTTCTCCAGAGGCTGATGTCCAGGTAAATGCGTATCCGGCACCGAGGTTGTACCAGTCTACCGGGGCGGTGAGCTCAACCACTGTGTTGGAAGTTTTCGAAGCGACTGTACGCGTCACGCCATTGGCAGTGATCGTATCTCCGGCCTTGATCTTGATAAAGGCGTCGCCGCCGGTCGTGACGGTCGTCCCGCCGCCATCGACGGTCATGACGACGGAAAGACCCGTAAAGGTATTGGGAGAGCCGACAGTGTAGAGTTTGATGAGGTCAGTGGCAGCTGCGAGGTTCATGTAAAACGTGTTGTACAGTGTCATGTCAGCCGCCAGTCCCCCGCCGGTATCGTTTTCAGCAAAGGCTATTATGCCGTCAGCTCTGTTGGAGATCTCTTCGCTGTTGGCCATACGGGTGGAACCGGAGTTCACGGCACCGTTGACGTAGACGTTGCCGGTGACATAGATGTTGTCTTTCACGCCGAGGTCGTCTTCGATATAGACATCATTGGTGTTGTAAACAAATCCGGCGATCGTGACATTGTCGACCGGTTCGGTGGAATTACCCACCATCATGCTGTTGCCTGAGGGCACGATGACGTTGTGCAGATTGGGATAGCCACCGTCGACGCTCTGGGAGACCTCGAGGACATTGTTGGTTCCCAGCGTATTGCCATGGGAGATCACGAAGTCATTGCGGGCTGAGCTGTCATCGACACCAGCGGAATACTGAGTCGTCCCGCCAAGCTGGAACTGAACAGTAGGATCAAAATCGCCTGCGTTGACATTATCGATGACCAGTCCGCCGCTATTGGCAGTATTGGTGCGGATGTCCGCGATGCCGACAGCACTGTCGACGTAGAACATGGCGGTCGAATCGGTATAGCCGGTGCCGTCATGGGTGCCGACGAGGAAGTCGTAGGTCTGATAGGCAGCTTTGGGATAGAGCTGGTTGTTGCCGGCATCCACATCGAACACATCGCCGCCGGCGAGATTATCAAAGGTCTGCCAGTTGCCGGTATCATTGCGATATTCCATTCTGCCATTCGCCGTGTTCAGACGGAGACCGGCATTGTTCATATCGGCGTCGCTGGGTGTGCCACCAAAAGTGATGGTCTCACTGCTGGTGTCGAAATAGAAGCCAATAGGCGTATTGTTGTAGCGGAAAGGATAGCCGGATCCGCCATTTTCCCAGTCGACCGCGGCACTGAGCGTGATGGTGTTGCTGTCCGGTTTGGTCAGGACTTTACGCATGATTCCATTGGCTATGATCTCAGCACCGACCAGGACGGGGGCAAATGCGTTATTGATGGTGGTGATAGTGGTATCAGCCCCGACCGTGAAGACGTTCTCAGCTCCGGCGGGAATTATCTTATAAGTAAAGGCATATCCAGTACCGCCGTTGTCCCAGTTGGCGGCAGTGTCGATGGTGATGTTGTTGTCATCGGTCTTGGTCGCGACGGTGCGGGTAATCCCATTGGCCACGATCTCGGAACCAACGTTCAGATCGGCAAAGGCATTGAGGGTGGTGGTCACGGTCGTGCTGGCACCGGTCGTATGGACATTCGAAATACCAGCGATGGATGCCATGCTGTGATTATCCCCGCCGATCGAAAAGTCGTCCATGCGGTTGGTGACATAGGTCAGGTCGCCGCCGCCGTAGGCATAGGTATTACGGCTCATGATAGTACCAATGCCATTGTTCAGGTCATCAAAGGAGAACCAGGTCGAAGAATTGTCCTGGTACTGCAGTTCATTGGTGGTCGGATCATACCGGAATCCGGCCGCATTGGCTGCCGGGCTGGCATCATTGGTCACGAACATGATATTGGGAGTATTGATCGCTTCCAGATCGATCTGGATATAATCATTGGAGCTGTTGTGTGCGGCAAGTGCGATACTGCCGGTTCCGCCCGGTCTCAGCGTGATGTCTGCATTGCCACCCGTGGTCTCGAGCAGTCCGCCTGCACCGGTCAAGGTCAGGAGTCCAGCGGTCGTTGACCAGGTAGCAGCGGCGGCAGACGTCAGGGTCAAGGCACCGCTCGAGGTGGTGAAGTTGGACGCGGCCCCGGCGTCAAAGGAGATGCCGCCGGTCGCACCCACCTGATCGACGATGAATCCACCCGTACCCACATCGACCTCTACCCCACCAGAGGCATCGGAGGCTGTCAGATGAATGGCATCAGCGGCCGCTTCGGAAGCGGTCAAATTGATCGACGAACCAACTGAGGAAATATCTATGTCTTCGCCAGCCGCAGCACCGAGAGCTGAAATATCGATCCCGCCGACCGTCGAATACAGCGTCAGGGAATCTGCCGAATTGTAGTTCGAGCCGACTCTGAGCTTTTCGTTATTGTACATATCTATGGCAGTTGCGGAGGTCGCCATGTCGAACACCAGCGTGTTCGCCCCGCCGGTGTTATCTTCACCGAAGAAAATAGAGCCATCGGGAGTATTGTAGATCGTCTCACCATTTTCCAGAGAGACACTTCCTCTGAAATTACCGGTCTTCAAAGTGCCATCTGCCTTCCAGTAGTTGTTGGCATCCATATACATGTAATAATCCCAGCCGGTGCCGATATTCAAGGCAACTTCGTTGGCCTGAGCATCGTTGGTGATGTTGCCAACATCGAGGCCATAGATACTATTGCCAGCACCGGTGTGGTCAGCATTGGTGATGTTCACATACAGTCCACGGTAGGTGTCGCTGCCGTCCATGATGCCGAGAGTACCGGAGAGTCTCAGGGAATCAGCACTGGCACCGGCGGCATTTACCTTGGTGATATTCGTTCCGCCATTGATGGTCACATTGCCGGTACCGGTCGAGATGGGCTGATTGCTGACCGTGTTCAAATTGAGCGTTCCGCCGGTAGTATCGGCAGTGATATTGCCATCAGCACTGATGTTGATGAGGCCATTTCCCACACCAGCATTGGTCGCACTGATGGTCATGGTCTGATCGCCAGCGGTATTGGCGGTCATCGTCATGTTCGAAGAAAGCACGCTATCGATAGAAAAACCGCCTGCGGTAGCACTGAAATCAAGTGCATTGATGCCAGTGCCGGCTGAAGCGAGGAAGACAGACTGGGCTCCGCCGCCAGTGACGCCGAGGCTGAGATTCAGACCGGCTCCCGCGACCGTGAAGTTCGAGGAGGCACCGGCGTCAAGGCTGATACCACCGGTCACGCCTGCCTGGTCGACGATGAAGCCGCCAGTACCCACATCGATATCAGCTCCGCCGGCTGCATTGGAGGCATAGAGTCTGATAGCATCGGCAACCGCTTCAGTGGAGGTGAGGTTTATCGAAGAACCGGTCGCGGTGATATCAATATCTTCACCGGCAGCGGCACCAGTAGCTGCGATATCAATACCGCCGGCTGACGCCGTGATCTGCAGAGCATCAGCACCGGTACCCGAGGAAGCAAGGACGAGGCTGGAATCTGTCGCACCGGTCACGCCGATGGTCAGATCATCGCCGGCTGAATCGGTGGCGAGGCTGATGTTCGACGCTGCGTTGGCACCGTCGATGGAAAAGCCGCCAGCCGTAGCATTGAGGTCGATGGCATTCACCCCCGTACCGGCGGAAGCGATGAATACTGACTGGGCTCCGCCTCCGAGGACCGACATGGTGAGGCTCTGACCAGCTCCGGTAACGGTAAAGTTGGAAGCGGCAGCTGCATCGATCGAGACGCCGGCCGCTGAACTATCCATGGTGATGGCATCGTCTACATTGATGTCGAGGAGAGCATTACCTGCACCTGAATTGGAAACGCCGATGGTCAGAGTCTGGTCCGCGGCATCGTTGGCCGTGATGTTCATATTGGAGGAAAGGATGCTGTCAACACTGAACCCGCCGGCGGTGGCGTTCAGATCGATAGCATTGATACCAGTTCCAGCGGAGGCGATGAAGACAGACTGGGCTCCGCCGCCAGCCACACCCAGGCTGAGGTTCATGGCTGCACCGGTCACGGTGTAGTTGGACGAAGCGGAAGCGTCGAGTGATATGCCGCCGGTAGCACCGGCCTGATCGACGATGAAGCCTCCAGTACCCACATCGATGTCTGCTCCGCCGGCTGCATTGCTCGCATTGATGCGGATGGCATCGGCAACTGCTTCGGTGGAAGTCAGGTTGATGGAGGAACCAGTAGCCGTGATGTCGATATCCTCACCGGCTGCAGCACCGGTCGCGGCGATGTCGATACCGCCGGCTGAGGCAGTGATCTGGAGAGCGTCAGCACCCGTACCCGAGGAAGCGAGGATGAGGCTGGAATCGGTGGCACCGGTCACCCCGATGGTCAGGTCATCGCCGGCTGAATCGGTGGCGAGGCTGATGTTCGAAGTGGTATTGGCACCGTCTATCGAGAAGCCGCCAGCCGAAGCGTTGAGGTCGATAGCGTTGACGCCGGTACCGGCTGACGCGATGAAGACTGACTGTACTCCGCCGCCAGCGGCTGCCAGCGTCAGGCTCTGACCAGATCCGGTAACGGTGAGATTGGAAGCGGTGACGGCGTCAAGAGAGATACCGGCTGCGGCACTGTCCAGGGTGATCGCATCATCGACATTGATGTCGAGGAGAGCAGTTCCGCCGGCATCTACATTGGTCACATCGAGGGTCAGGGTGCGGGCCGCGGCGACATTGGTGTTCATGGCCCAGGTGGAAGAATTCAAGGCAGTGAGGTTCAAGGCCTGAGCAGTACCGGCCGAAATGCCAAAGGCTCCGGCACTGGGGCCCGTGATGCTGTCGCCCGTACCATAGAACGACAGGTCGCCGGTGGCATTGAACGAAGCGTAATTGGTGGTGCCGCCGTCGCCCAGATTGGTCGTCCCGGTGACTTCGACGGAGGTATTGGCAGTGTCAAGGCGGAGCAGGTTGGTTTCGAAGGTCAAGGCAGCGGCATTGGCATTGATGAGATCAATGTTGATGGCCTGGGTGGAAGCGTCGATCGAGCCGGTATCAATATTGAGAACATCCGTGGTCGAATCAAGGATGAGGTCGCCGGCGGTCGTGGTAATAGTGTTGTCAGTCGAGACACCAACGGTGATATTGCCAAAGGAGCCGCCCGTCGCGCCGATCAGATCGCCGCTCAGATAGATGCTCTTCCAGCGGTTGGTCGTAGAACCGATATCGAAAGCAGCGTCAGTACCGGGGATGAACGTACCGGAAGCACCGAGCTCAGCAACCAGGTCACCGGTGCCGTAGGTACGGAGCGTCAGATTGTTGTTTTCAAAGCTTTCGCCGGACTCGATGGCCAGGGGGCCGTAGGACTTGATGTTGCTCGAGGTCTGATTGGTGAAGACGATGTCATTGGCGACCGAGACATCACCCGCTCCGCGGAAGGAGGCAGGTCCGTTGACGTCGAGGGCAGCGGTCGGATTGGTCGTGCCGATGCCGACGCGTCCCTGGCTGGTCACTCTCATGTACTCGTTCATGGTGCCGTCGAGCACGGTCGAGAAGGACATATAGGAATCCTGGCTCGCAGCGGTGGAAGTCCAGTCAGTCTCGGTACCGACGAGAATATTGCCGGAATCGGCAACGGCGGGAGTGGCTGCGTCGTAGTAATACTGATTGAACAGGATGCCGGTCGAGGTGCCGTCCATGTCAGCGGCATTGAAGGAGTTGGTGAGCTCGAAGAGATTGGTCAGCGTTTTGGAAGCACCGACCTGCTCGACATCGAGCGTGGCGCTCGGGGCTGCGGTGCCGATACTGAGACGTTCATTGGTGGTGTCGATGTTCAGGATCGGGGTACCACCGTCAGCGTCGAGGAACTGAATACCGGCCACGGCGTCGACATCGTTCTGGAAGATCATACCGTTGCCGGAGGGAGAGATGGTCAGATCGCCGGAATTGGACATGAGGAAGTCGGCATAGTTGACCGCTCCCCCGTTGCTGTCGTTGTAGGTGAGACGGAGGTTATTGCCGGTGGAGGAGTTGACCTCGAGGGCCAGGTCGGCCAGAGTCGTCCCGATACCGACGTTGCCGGACGAAGTATCAACGTACAGGTCGTCAGTGTTGACGACGAAATCACCGGTGGTGGTGAGGTTCACATTCATGTTCTGGCCCGGGGTCGGGGTCGCGGTGATGGCACCCGCAGCACTTACCGCGATGAAATTGGTCGTACCGTCGGTGAGGGTATACGTGGCACCGCTGGCGATGGTCTCGAAGATATCTGATGCTGAAGTAAAGATCAGGTCGCCGCCGGTGATGGTGGACAGAGTCAGATTGAACCCGGTCACGCTCATATTGCTGGCCGCGGCGGCATCGATGCTGACCGCACCGGTCGAGTCGATCGTGATACCGCTGGTCCCGGAGTCCACGTCGATACCACCGGCGACGGCGGAAGCGTTCAGCTTGATAGCATCGGCGACGCCCTCACCTGCGACCAGATTGATGGACGAACCGGTATTGGTGATATCGATATCCTCACCGGCACTGTCACCGGCTGCGGTGATGTCGATGCCGCCGGCTGTGGCATTCAGGAACAGAGCGTCAGCACCGTTGGCCGAGGATCTGATATCGAGATCATCGGTGGTCGAGATCGCGATAGTATCGGCTGCATTGGCCAGATCAAAGATGAGGGTATTGCTCGTGGTCGTGTCATCCTCGACCATGGCGAACTGCCCGTCGACATTGTTGTGGAACTGTTCGTTGTTGGCAAAGGCGAGTGAACCCATGAACCGTACATCATCCTCAAAGTAGGCACCGTAGTCCCAGTTGGTCCCCTGCTGGTAGATGCCATACTCATTGCCGGCACCAGCAGTCCCGAGATCAGAAACCCTCAGGCCAAAGACGGTCTGACCGTTGCCATTGACGTTGTTCAAATTGAGGTCCGCACCCGTGATGCTGCCGGTCGCGGTCGTGGCTCCTGCCCAGCCGACATTGATAACCTTACCGGACGTCTGGTTTGTTGCCATGGAGAGGTCAAGTTTGGCAGTCGGGTTCGAGGTGCCGAGTCCAAGATTTCCCTGGATGACCGCATCCTGGAACCGGGCTCCGCCCTGACGGGTGACGGACCAGTTGGGGGTCGAGATGCCGAAGATGGAATTATTGGTCTGAATACCATTATCGGTCAGGGTCAGCTCGCCGACTTCCAGAGCCACGCCAGCCTTCAGGCTGCGGGCAAAGAGACTGGCGAACTGTGTAACGACAGGGCCGAAAACATACGCGATACCGCGATTGCTTCCTGCTTCATCGGCACTAGGACCACCCACGATGATCTCGGAATAGCCATCGCCATTACGATCTCCAGCAGAGGCTACCGAGGAGCCAAAAGCGTCACTGTCGGCCGTACCGTTCAATATGATGTTGACGTTTTCGGCATCGATGGACGCCGCGACAGCGGGTCCGCCAAAGACGACGTATGCTCTGCCGCGATTGGTACCGGTGTCTTCTGCACTGATGGCACCGATGATGACATCACCATAGCCATCAGCGTTGAGATCGCCGGCAGAAGCGACATTACCGCCGAAAGCATCGTTATCATTCGTACCGTTGATGATGACATTGCTCGCCGCCGCTCCAAAGGCAGCCGACAGTGAAGGACCGCCGTAGATTATATACGCTCTGCCTCGTGCAGTGCCTGCATCAGTCGCACTGCGGGCACCAATGATCACGTCACTATAGCCATCGGCATTCAGATCACCCGCCGTAGCCGCCGAACTTCCAAAGTAATTACCGGCACCAGTACCGGTTATGATGACATTGGCATTCTCTGCATCGATGGAGGATGCCAGGGAAGCGCCTCCGTAGATGATGTATGCTTTGCCATTGGCACCCGCCGCTTCCACACCAAATATCATGTCGCTGTAGCCATCACCATTTACATCTCCGGCCTGAGCAACTGATCTGCCAAATGCTTCATTGTCGGCAGTGCCATTGATGATAGTATTCGCATTTTCAGCATCGATAGAGGCGGCGAGGGCAGGTCCGCCATAGAACAAATACGCCCGTCCCCTGTCGGTACCGGCATCCTCAGCACTCTCAGCACCGATAAGCAGATCACTGTATCCGTC
>CAYOQW010000038.1:0-8634 GCA_964406175.1 uncultured Candidatus Saccharibacteria bacterium | reverse complement strand
CCTTGTCCGGAATGTATGCGTCCAGTACAAATCCTTGCCAGACCATAGCCGCTCAGTTAGACTTGAACCGAATAGATTCTTATCAGGATATCCCATGAAAATCACCATCCCCGCCCACAAGAACAAAAAGCTCCAGGCCGTCGCAGACCTCGTCCAGAAGGACATCGAAATCGGCCAGCTCTATAAATGCGTCAATATCAATGCGGTCGACCGTACCGGCATGCCTGACCATGGCGCGGTCCATATCCGCATCGTGACCAATATCGCACTCCGGATGCTCCGGCTACTGCACAAGAACGAAATCCAGACCGGTATCGAAAAAGAATATGACATGGACTACGAGGATGCAGAAGTCATCGTGTTCCTGGCGTCCCTGCTCCATGACATTGGCATGTCCGTCCATCGGGAAAAACACGAGGAATTCAGTATTATGCTCGCCGCCCCTATCATCGACCGGCTGCTGAGAGAGGTCTATGGACCAGAGGAGGTAATCATCCTGAGGTCCGAGATCCTGCACGCCATGATCGCCCACAACGGCTCGACCAAGTGCTACACCATCGAAGCTGGCGTGGTCAAGGTCGCAGACGCTCTGGATATGACCGAGGGGCGCTCCCGGATCGCCTTTGAAGCCGGAGAGATCAACATCTACTCGGTCTCCTCCATGGCCGTGCACAAGATCGAGATACTGCAGGGTGGCGCCAAGCCGATCATGATCAAGATCTCCATGCACAATTCGGCCGGCATTTTCCAGGTGGACGAACTGCTGAAACGCAAGCTCGCCAACTCCTCTATCCGCGACATGATCGAGATCGAGGTCTTGATCGGCGAAGGCCAGGAAAAAAAGATCGTCACCGGGTTCAAGATCTGAGATCCTGACCGCAGTGACGATCCAAAAAGTCTAAAACGAACAGTCAGCTATTTCTTCCCCTGATTGGCGACCGCCTCCATGGCGGCCCTGACCTTGGCCTCGTCTTCGAGATAGTAGTGCCTGATGGGCCTCAGGTTGTCATCCATCTCATAGACCAGCGGGATGCCGGTCGGGATGTTCATCCCTGGGATGTCTGCATCCGGCACGTTGTCCAGATACTTGACCAGAGCCCGCAGGCTGTTGCCGTGAGCGGCGATCATGATCCTCGTGCCCTTGCGAAGCTCGGGTACGATCGCGTTCTCGTAGTACGGCACGACCCGGGCGACCGTGTCTTTCAAGCACTCCGTGCGAGGCAGCTGCTCAGCGGTCAGACCGGCGTACCGCCGGTCAAATCCGGGATAGCGGGGGTCGTCGAGTTCAAGAGGTGGTGGCGGGACATCATAACTGCGACGCCAGACGAACACCTGTTCTTCGCTGTGCTTCTGGGCGGTCTCAGCCTTGTTCAGGCCCTGCAGGGCTCCGTAGTGACGTTCGTTCAGCTCCCAGGACCGCACCTGCGGCACCCACATGAGGTCCATGTCATCCAGCGTGATCCAGGCTGTGCGGATAGCACGCTTGAGTAATGAGGTGTAGCACAGGTCGAACGTATAACCGCCTTCGGTGAGCAGCTCCGCCGCATGATGGGCTTCCTTGACGCCGGCAGCCGACAGGTCGACATCAGTCCAGCCAGTGAACCGGTTCTCGAGATTCCACTGGCTTTCGCCGTGTCGGATAAGAACAAGTTTAAGCATCGCGGATCCTTTTATAATAATACGTAGAGACGCGATTGATCGCGTCTCTACCATCCGATGGCTCTCGAGTACTATTTGCCCGAATAGATCTTCATGGCCGCATCAACGCTCGCACCTTCGACGGTGATCGCGTAGATGGCGTTCGTGAGCCGAATGGCTTCGGCCAGAGGACGCTGATGGATATTGCGTCCGGTCGCATTGCCGGCAGCACCGCTGATGTGGATCTGGTCGTGGAGCGACTGGAGGAAACTTTTGGCGTCCATGGAACCGCCGCCTGCGCAGACTACCTTGGTCCGGCCAGCTGCTTTGACTGCTTCCTGGAACGCGACGTACAGGTCAACACCTGACTTTTTCGGAAAGTTCACTTTGACGAAATCTGTTCCCAGGCAGGCTGCGGTACCGGTCGCACCAGCGACGAGGTGCGGATCACGTTCGTCCTTCACCGCTTTGCCGCGGGGATACATCCAAAGCACGGAGATCAATCCATTCTGATGAGCGTCGTAGATGACCTGCGCGGCCTGCTGCAGCTGCTGGTTCTCGTATTCACTGCCGAGGTAGATCGTATAACCGACGCCCAGGATATTGAGTCCGCTGTTCTCTTTGAACTCTATGACCTGCTGCACGTCATACCACTGATTGCTATAGGGATCTTCCTGCTCCGTCGGAACGATCGGCGACTTGGAATTCATCTTGACCAGGTAGGGTACGTCGCTGTAGGTCTCACCATAACGGGCGATGAGCCCCAGCTGGGCCGCGAAGACGCCTATCCTGGCTTTGCTCGCGATGCGGAACAAGTGCTCGGGATCAGCATCCTCAGGGGCGATATCCTTGCCGAAAAAATCATCATTCAGATGTTCTACTTTCTGATCGCCGGCAAAAAGCATGAGATTGCCGGAATCATGAGTGAGCGTCAGATAATTCTTTTCATACTCATCGCGCATATCGCGAGGCACGTCCATGGGAATGCACACGGTCTTTTTGTCTTTCATGTCTGCTCCTAAAAAATTATTTCCACAGTACTTCGCTCAGGGTAGGATGAGCCAGGATGAACGAATCGAGTTCTTTTTTGCCCAGGTGATTCGCGACGACAAATCCGAGAAGTGCGATCAGTTCGCTAGCTTGAGCTCCAACTATAGTTGCACCAATAAGAATACTATCAGAAAACAGCAGTTTCACAAATCCGTTGCCCATCAGCTCAGCTCTGGCCAGGGCATTGGCACCGTAGTCGAACCGGCGAAGTTCGACAGCCAAGCCCTGCTCCGCTGCCTGTTTTTCGGTCAAACCTACCCGGGCGACATTCGGATGGGTGTACACGACGGACGGAACGCTTTGTTCGGAAAACGTGACCGCACCGTCGCCGAACAGCCGGCTGGCCAGAGCCTTGCCCTGCTTGCTGGCACGGTGAGCCAACAGGACCCCCCCGGTCACATCCCCAATCGCATAAACCCCAGTGACTGATGACTCCTGTCTCATGTCTGTCTGTATCCCCCGTTTATCGAAGGCAACCCCAAGAGCGGTCAGTTCTTCTTCAAAAAGCAGCGGCTTACGCCCCACGCACATGAGGGCATAGGCAGCCTCCAATCTGACCTCACCGGCAGGACCAAGTGCAACAGCAGTAACACCGGTACCAGTATCAGTAATGAACTGCACCTTGGTGGCTGTATGGAAGGTCACTCCATGTTTTTCCATCTCGGCCTGGATGAAACTCGCTGTCTCCGCATCTTCATACGGCAGGATCTGCGGCAGGAATTCCACCACGGTCACCTGGCACCCCAGCTCAGAGAGGAAGGTCGCGAACTCGACCCCGATGACGCCGCCGCCGATGATGATCATGCTCTCAGGCAAAGCCGAAAGACCAAGGAAACCGTCGGACGTGATGACACGTTCAGAGAGCTCGAAGCCTGGTAAGAGAGATACCACAGAACCCCACGCGATCAGAATGTTCTTGCCCTCAAGCACCAACTTGGTACCGTCTGCTGCGGTGACCTCAACCTTACCTGGAGCGACGATGTGCCCTTCTCCCTTCACGATATCGACTTGGGCTTCGCTCAGTATCTGCTGGACTCCCAGCCGACCTATCTTCACGGCCGAGGCCTGATGGCGTTTGATCGCCGAGAAGTCAAATGAAGGATTTTCAACCGAGATACCCATACGCTTAAGCTTTGGCAGCTCAGCGAACTTCTTACTGCAGGCCAATAGTGCCTTGGTCGGGATGCACCCGACGTTGGTGCAGGTGCCACCCAGCTCGCCTTTTTCAATGATAGCTACCCTGGCACCTAGTTCTCCCGCTTTGACCGCAGCCTCATGACCTCCGGGTCCCGAACCGATCACAATCAGATCATAATGCTCTGTCATGTTGACACCTCTACGGTAACATCTTGAATAATGTCATCCCCGACCCGATCGGGGATCCAGAAATAAACAGAAAAAAGATGGATCCCCGCTTTCGCGAGGATGACACCATACGAACACAATGCGGCTTATCTCTTCTCATTCCAAGCCGCACTCGCGTATTTGTCGTGAGCGAGTTGTTCCGCCAGAGCCAGCTCTGCAGAGGAAAAGTCCCCAGGGACCAGGCTACAACCGAGTGCATCAACAAAGCCTGCAGCCAGGGCATCAGCTGTTTCGTCAAACCCGACGTCCCGGCCAAGTACATCACTGATCCCGGTCACCCGCTGCTTCACATCCTGGATGATCTTGTCCCGCATCTTTTCTGACGGGACTTTGAGCACAGTGAACATCTTCTCGACATCTACCCGCAGCAGCACTGTCCCATGCTGGAGGATGACCCCCTTGCGTCTGGTCTGTGCATTGCCCGATACCTTTTTCCCTGCCGCTATGATGTCGTTCAGCGGCACGAACTGGCTCTCGAGGCCCAGGCGGGTAAGTCCGCTGATAATTCCCTGACAGATGCACTGGTACGACGCCAGGATCGCCTCAGGTATACCACAAAATCCTACCGGGGCAACCAGACTGTAGGTCACTTCGAACTGGTGGAACACTGCCCCGCCACCGGTGCTGCGTCTCAGTACGTCAACCCTGAACCGCTGACAGGCGTCCAGATCCACCTCAGACTTCAAGCTCTGGAAATACCCGATGGACAGCGTCGATGGGTCCCAGCCGTAGAGCCGCAGCGTGGGCTGACTCGTTCCCGCGATGACGCCTTCCAGCACCGCTTCATCCAACCCCATGTTCAATGCACCTTTTCTCGCCCCGTCCCGGATGATCCTGATCTCGCTCATACTGTTTTCTCCCCGATGCAAAGCAGAATTCCCTGAGCAATACCCTCAGGAGTGATACCGAAAAGCTGGATCTCGTAGGTTTCCACGACCTTACTTACAGCTTGAGCGATCAAGTCAGCCTCAAGCAGAACCGAACGGAGTGCTTGTTCGATCAGTTCGAGCGAAGTCTCCGGATGGATGAAAAAATCTCCGTACAACTGCACGACATGGATAACCTGCGTCGTTTCGTCCCAGGTGAGTTTCACTTTGAGCAGTTTCCCCTGGGGGATCTTGTACACTGAATTACCGGTCTTCATGCGGTATCCTCGCTAAGAGCCAAAGCGGCGTGGTAGGAGCTCCGGACCAGAGGGCCGCTTTCGACGTAAGTAAAACCAAGTTGCAATGCTGTCAGTTTCATCTGCTGAAATTCTTCTGGTGTATAGTACCGGTCCACGGTCCAGTGTTCTCGCGATGGCTGGAGATACTGCCCGATGGTCACCCGCTTGCAGCCGGTAGCCCGGAGGTCCTGGAGCAGGCTTGTAACCTCGTCTATGGTCTCCCCGACTCCGACCATGAAGCCGGATTTGCTGACCACTCCAGATGGAGCCACCCGGGCGATGAGCTCAAGTGACCTCTGATAGTTCCCCTGGGGACGAAGCGACGGAAACAGCCGCTTAACTACTTCGATATTGTGGTTCAGTACATCAGGTTTCGCCTGGATGACGACGTTCAAGGACTTTTCGTCGCCCAGGAAGTCAGGGATCAGCACTTCGACCTTGCAGTCAGGGACTTCCGTACGAAGACGTTCGATGCACTCAGCAAAGATCCCGGCTCCTCCATCAGGCAGGTCGTCTCTGGTCACTGACGTGATGACGATATAGCGGAGACCAAGCTCCTTGACCGCAGCGGCAAGACGAACGGGTTCGTCTGTATCGTAATCAGTGGGCTTGCGGTGGGTGACATTGCAGTACAGGCAGTGGCGGGTGCAGGCATCACCGAGGATCAGGAACGTCGCCGTACCTGAGTGAAAACATTCGGTCATGTTCGGGCACCTGGCTTCCTGACAGACAGAGTGCAGCTGATACCGGGTCAGGGTGCCCTGCACCTGCTTGAATTCAGTCGTATTCGGTAGTTTGACTTTCAGCCAGTCCGGCTTGCGTTTGATCAGCATACTTAGAACTCTATAGGGTCTGGGCGGCCACGGTCCAATTCCCATTGCTGGGGATTGTTCCGGATGTACATTCTGATAGCGTCGAGCTCGCGGTCACTGCGGATGATGCGGTCGTAGAAGCGGGGCTGCCAGGAGAAATGCCAGGACGGTTCCTGCTGCCGAACCATCCTGGTAACGGCGGATTTGAATGACCCAATGATCACCGAGAGGGAACCCGGTTCGGGTGAGAGAACCGAAAGGTTCTTCGCACCGGCTTGATTGTAGAGACGAGGCACCGCCTCGTCTCTCTGTCCATTCTGATGGTTCAAATACATTTCTTTTTCATTTTCTATTTTGAGACGAGGCGGTGCCGCGTCTCTACGTTTTTCGATACCGTTCAGAATCAATATTCCATGCACATGATCCGGCATAATAACAAATTCATCCAGCTCGACCCGAGGAAAATGATCATAGATCTCCAACCAGCATTTCTGGGCGATCTGACCTACAGCGTTCAATCGCATGCCTTCATTGATCACATCTCCGAGAATTGAGCCCTTGGCTTTTGTACAAATGGTCACGAAGTAATAACCACCTTGGGAATAATCCCAGCTCGCCAGTCGGGATGACTCTGTTCGATACGTCCCTCGGAACAACTCCGACATTCCAAGATCCTTCGTGTATGTTGGTGTGTAGAGACGAGGCACCGCCTCGTCTCATCTTGAGCACCTGAACGGAGAGAGACGAGGCGGTGCCTCGTCTCTACAATTTACAACAAAAATCATGGTCCGTTCTAGCACTTCCAGCAGATGTTCGGCTCTCTTGCTGCCTTCACATCATCCATGCGGCTGACCGGTGTGGTCAACGGTGCGTCATGCAGCAGCTGCGGATTCGTCTTGGCCTCGCCAGCGATCTTGATCATGACATCACAGAAGGCGTCCAGGGTCTCCAGGCTTTCGGTCTCATTGGGCTCGATCATGAGCGCCTCGGACACGATCATCGGGAAGTAGATCGTCGGAGGATGATAGCCGTAATCGATCATACGTTTGGCGATGTCGGCGGTGTGGACACCGCTCTCTCTGACCTGCTTGTCACCGGTGAACACGCACTCATGCATGCAGATCCGGTCGAACGCGACCTGATAGTCATTCTTCAGTTTGGCCATGACATAGTTCGCGTTCAGAACAGCATTCTCGCTGGCACGGCGGAGGCCGGCAGCACCCAGTGAACGGATGTAGGCATAGGCTTTGACCATGACATTGAAATTGCCATAGAACGCTTTGACCCGGCCGATGGAATCAGGACAGTCGTAGTCAAAAGCGAACGTGTCGCCGGTCTTGATCACCCGGGGATACGGCAGGAAGTCCACCAGCTGCTTCGCCACGCCGACCGGGCCGCTGCCCGGACCACCACAACCGTGCGGGGTGGAGAAAGATTTGTGCAAGTTAAGCTGGATCACGTCAAACCCGAGATCACCAGGACGATTGACGCCCATGAAGGCGTTGGTATTGGCGCCATCACAGTAGCAGAGCCCACCTTTGGCATGAACAATGCTGATGACCTGCTCGATGTTGCGTTCGAACAGACCGACAGTATTGGGATTGGTCAGCATCAGACCGACGACATTGTCGGCCATCAGTTCTCTCAAGTGCTCGATGTCCACACCGCCTTCGGCGCAGGACCGGACGGTCACGACCTCAAAGCCGCAGAGTGCGACCGAAGCGGGATTGGTGCCATGGGCCGCATCAGGGACGAGCATGATCGTGCGCTTCTCACCTTTTTTCTCAAAATACTTCTTCATCACCATGACACCCGTGAGCTCACCGTGAGCACCAGCAGCTGGCTGCAGCGTGAAGTCCGCCATGCCGAGGATCTCGCTCAGGTACTGTCGGAGCTCGAACATCATGCGCATGTTGCCCTGGGTCCAGTCCTCGGACGCATAGGGATGAATGTCCGTAAAGCCGGCAAGTTTTGCGGCATTTTCATTGACCTTGGGGTTGTATTTCATGGTGCAGGACCCGAGAGGGTACATACCGAGGTCTACACCAAAATTCCGGCGGGACAGGTTGGTATAGTGCCGCATGAGGTCGACTTCTGCAATCTCAGGAAGAGGCACGTCGTCCCGGAGAAGAGTCGAAGGGATGCCGACCTTTTTCTGTGGTACATCACAGGCCAGGATAGTGGTAGCCTGGCGTCCAGGCTGGCTTTTTTCAAATATCAGTTCCATATGTTTTCTCCATGTAGTTGAAATCGTAGGGACGCGATTCATCACGTCTCTACTACCCTGTCACACTATTTAACGATATCGATCACCTGATCGATATCCGCCCGGCTCACCATCTCAGTCGCACAGAAGACGAGCGAATTCGGCAGATCAGAATACTCTTTCTGGGCGTTGTATCCGCCTAGGATCCCATGATCTTTGAGCTTCTGGTTGACCGCGACCGCATCGGGACACTGCATGACGAACTCATTGAAGGTCGGACCGCTGAAAGCCTGTTTCCAGCCCGGGAGGCTGGACAGACGTTCCTTCAGATATTCTGCTTTCTGGTAATTAAGCTCCGCCAGCGGTTTCAGATTCTTGCTCAGACTGACCATGTAGAC
>CAYOQW010000037.1:0-8640 GCA_964406175.1 uncultured Candidatus Saccharibacteria bacterium | reverse complement strand
ATGTTCAAAGCGCCGAAACGACCCTCTGGCTGAACAGCGGTCAAGGTCACGAGTTTGCCATGTGACTGATGGAACGCGATCGATTCCGGTATGTTCACGTCCGACACCCCGTCCCCGTAGGTCAGGAGGAAGGGCTCATTGCCGATATACTTTTTTGCCCGTTTGATCCGGCCGCCGGTCATGGTAGCCGCCCCGGTGTCGACCAGGGTCACTTTCCAGGGCTCAGTATTGGAGCTATGCGTCGTCATCTGGTTGGTCGACAGGTCAAAGGTCACATCCGACATATGGAGGAAATAGTTGGCAAAATATTCCTTGATGAGATACCCCTTGTACCCCAGGAGGATGATGAACTCATGGAATCCATAGTGCGAATAGCTTTTCATGATATGCCAGAGGATCGGCCTGCCGCCGATCTCGATCATGGGCTTGGGCTTCAGATCAGTCTCTTCACTGATCCTGGTCCCCAATCCGCCTGCCAGTATGACTACTTTCATATGTGTGCCTTACTAAGAATTCTGCCCATTCCTCTGTCATTCCTGCCTACTACTCTGTCATTCCTGCGAAGGCAGGAATCCCCTGAACGCTATGAGTTATATGTACCTAGTCCAATAGTAGATCCCTGCCTTCGCAGGGATGACAGATAAACAACTATTCCCAGTCATCCGTCCGTACATGGTCTGCAGCTACGCCATGTTCCAGAAGAAATTTCCGAAAGTTTTTTATCATGACAGGCGGGCCGGAGATGAAAAAGGTAGAACCTGAAGAACTGGTGTTCAAAATGTCCGCAATCGCGAGTATCCCGCTCACTGATTCTACAACGAGCCGGACCGCAAAGGAAGGATTGATCGCCTGTGCCCGGCCAAGCTCTGAAGCATACAGGTGGAACTCCGGTGACCGCACCCCCAGAAATAACTTCGGGCTAGTGTAGGACGCAAAGCTGCTGTCCGTGAACAGTGAAAGAAAAGGCGTAATGCCGGTGCCTCCGGCAATGAACACGCAGTTCGACTGGTCATGACCCTGGTCAAAAATATCACCGAACGGAAGCTTCAGCCAGACCTGATGGCCAGGGACGATCTCTGCGGCCATCCGCTGGGTAAAAACGCCCTTCACCGCATAGGTGATGGTCAACAGTTCGTCAGAGCAGCAGGACTGGATCGAGAAGCAGCGCGACTCCGGCCAGGGCCCGGACGGGTCATAGGCATCCAGGGCCAGGTGCAGGAACTGCCCTGGTTTGAACCGGAACGGCCGTCCAGTCGACCTGAAGGTCACCGCGTAGATGCCAGGCACCTTCTGCTCGGCTGAGACGACTTCGGAGAGATACTTGCTGACTAGCATGGCGAATACTTCGATAATAAATTCCCCTCTCCTAATAGGAGAGGGCAGGGTGAGGTCAATTATCTATCCAAGCAAACAACACTTCACCCTCTCCCTGCCTCCCCCGTCGAGGGGGAGGAGTAATTCCCGATGAACTCTTCCATGGCCTGCTCGACAAAGGTGAACATGTCATCGGTCAGACCGGGATAGACGCCGAGGAAGAACGAGCGGTTCATGATGAAGTCGGTGGTGGTGAGCTCGCCTGCGATACGGTAATTCCGGTCGAGGAAGGCCGGCTGGCGAGTAAGGTTGCCGGCAAAAATATTGCGGGTCTCGATCTTCCGTTCGCTCAGGTGCTTGAGCAGGTCCTCGCGGCTGAACGGGGCGTCCGCGCGTACCGACAGGATGAACGTGAACCAGGAGGGATCACTGCCGGCCGTGGCCTCGGGCAGGATGAAGTACTTTTCGTACTTTGAGAACATGGCATGGTAGCGGGCGAAGTTAGCTTTGCGTTTCTGGGTGAACAGAGGGAGTTTGTCCATCTGAGCCACACCGATAGCGGCCTGCATCTCGGTCATTTTGAGGTTGTAGCCGAGCTCGGAGTAGACATATTTGTGATCGTACCCCAGCGGCAGCGTGCCGAACTGCTGGGTGAACCGTTTGCCGCAGGTGTTGTTCTCGCCGCCCTGGCAGTAGCAGTCGCGGCCCCAGTCCCGAAAAGCCCGGATGATCTGGGCAAGCTGGTCATCATTGGTGATCATGGCCCCGCCCTCACCGGTGGTGATGTGGTGGGCAGGGTAGAAGGAGATCGTCGCGATATGACCGAACGTGCCGGTCAGCCGGCCCTGGTAGGTGCTGCCGAAGGCGTCGCAGTTGTCCTCGATGAACCAGAGCTGGTGCTTCTCGACCAGCGCCTGCACGGCGGTCAGGTCAAAAGGATTCCCGAGCGTGTGGGCGATGAAGATGCACTTCGTCCGGGGCGTGATAGCCGCTTCGATCTTTGATACATCGATGTTGTAGGTCGGCAGGCCCACGTCCACGAACACCGGTACCATCTGGTTCTGCAGTATCGGGGCCACTGTCGAAGGAAAGCCTGCCGCCACAGTGATGACCTCGTCGCCGGGTTGCAGGGCACGTTTGCCTAGTTTGCGGGAGGTAAGGGCGGAAAAAGCGAGCAGATTGGCGGAAGAACCGGAGTTCGTGAGCAGCACATTGTCGACCCCGAGGAAGTCGGCGATCTTTTGGGCGAATTCCTCGCAGTACCGGCCCTCGGTCAGCCAGAAATCGAGGCAGGAATCGACCGCGTTCACGATCTCCTGCTCATCAAAAACACGACCGGCATATTTCACGCCCTGTTTGGCTGGGTCGACGGCCTTGCCGGCAAAATTTTCCGCATAGTATTTCTTCACCAGCTCCCGTATCTGATCACGCATCCTGCCATCCTCAAAATAGGTCAAATATCAGCTGGGAGTATACCTGCTCCAGCCGAAAAATCCAACCGGGTATTCTGCCTTCTAGTCTTTTCTCACGAGCTCCACCAGCGTCTTTTCACCGAGTTTGACCTCGGTCCGGTCGAACTGATCATAGCGGAAACGCCCCGCCCAGAGAGTATCATCCGGTATGAGGAATATCTGGCCGACGTCAGTATCGATCACGGATTGTGCCTGGGCGAGCTGATCGACGGAGATCAGCTCTGTCAGTGAGGAGAAAGGCAGAGGCGAATACGTCCCGGTCTCGAGGTAATAATACTCGGCATCCTCCGCTATGATGAGCGGATCGGGCACTCGGGCATGTTCCTGGATATAGGAAACCACCGCAGCCCCAGGATCCGCTCCCGCCGGGACGAGGACCTGCTGACGGACATATTCGACTGCAGACGGCAGGCTCGACACGATCATGCTGAGCCCATAGACCAGAAGGAGAGATGACATGCCCGCGGCCAGGCCGTCAAAAAACAGCGAACCGTCCCTGACCAGCTCGCCTGCAAGCCGGGAAGTGTTCTTCTGGTACCACTGGTAGAGATACCACGCGTTCAGGAGAAGTGCCGGATAGATGCAGACACTGAGCGTCAGGACATGGCTGCGCCCCTGGAAATAGGACAGGATCCCGATCCCGTACACCGCCGTGAAAAAGTAGAACGCGTTTTTCGGATCTCTGTCCCTCCCAAAAAGTCCGGCCACGGTCCTGACCATAGTGACGAGATAGATGAGGGCGAAAATATTCCACAGATCAAAATTCCGCATCGGCAGCATGAAGTACCCCAGCCGGTAGAACAGCCCCTGGTACTCGAACATCCCGAACCAGTCCGGCCACTGACCGGAACGGACCCACGCGAACAGCGAATACCCGAGGACAGCGCTACTGCAGGCGAGCAGACTGGCGGCCGCGTGACCCAGGCAAACGGTCAGTTTCTTCTTGAAGCCAGCAGGTCCGCAAGCCAATGTCTGATACACGAGGAAGGCTGCCCAGCTGATGACCACGACCAGACCGGTATCGGTGTTCCACAGCAGGCTGAGCGCGCTCAGCGCAAACCCAAGAACATATTTCCAGCGGGCCGGTTTTGCCAGATAGTGGGGCACGAACCACAGAAAGAACGCCCCGAACACCATGCGTATGGGAATATACTGATAATACACGAGGTCAGAATAGCCCTGCGCATTGGCAAAGAAAAAAGGATGCGCGATGCCCAGCAGGGAGACGAACGAAAGCAGAGCCCAGAGCGGCTTGCCCCACATCTGGCCGTAGAGCGCCAGATAGAGAAAACCCCAGGTGAGCATGGTCAGCAGAACAAAGAACACGCTGACACCCTGGATAGACAGGTGCGGCAGCCGGGTAAAGAACCCGGCGACATAGGGATACAGGATCCCATACTGGGATGAGACGTCGACCAGGATGGTCTTGCCGTGCAGCACCTGGATGATGCTTCCCAGAGGTAATTGAAAATGGAACCTCAGTACGCCAAAAGACCGGAACACATGGTCGGATATGAACAGAAGCAGGGACGACGCGACGATACACCCAGCCGCCGCGGCATGGACCACTGTCCGAGGCAGGGAGATCCGGCCGCTCCAGCGTCTGAGGAGCCAAAGGATCAAGAGAAAGACCGTCACGGACCAGAACGCATTGAGATCAAGCCGAAAGCTCCCGCCTGGCGGGCTGGCATCGCTGCCCCAGGAGGAGTAGAAGGAGATGACCCGGTAAAACCAGTAGGCGAGAATACCTGCCAAGCCAAGAGTGGACAGCACGGACAGAACTGTAAGCATCCGCCCGCCAAGCGGCGCCTTTGCATCCCATCTCCGGAGCAGGACGAGGATAGCAGCCCCGCACAGCGGCAGGAACAGGATCCCAGCCAGGAACAGTGTCCGCTCCAGAGTTTCCGGCTGGGCAGACTCCGGGAAAATGAACACTGACGTGTCGTAGTTGCCCAGTTGTCCGGACACTCTCAGAAAATGCGCTGCCAGTCTCCCCGCTAGATAGAAAATACCCAGGGGGATACTGACCGCACAAAAGTTAAAAAAACGGTCCTTCATCCTCTCGCCCCTTAGAGTGCCCGTACCATCAAAGAATACGCGGTCAATGAATAAAAAGCCGTTCGTCCGTCGGTGCTCACCAGCAGTTCCTGCCCCAGAGCCGCCGAAAGCTGTGCTTCCAGTACGCTGGCTTCCTGCTCATCATAGCCGGCCCGGTCGATAGAAATGCCCTGGAATCCTGCAGACACCAGATCAGACAGCATCTGGTCCACCGGCTTCTGCGCTGCCTGCCGGTTCCACAGGTCTGACCGCCCTCCGCGCAGGCCGCCGTAACTCCAGCGCAGCTGCGTCGAGTGCAGGTACGGCTTGAACAACTCATAGTCCAGCAGCTCCTTCTGCGCGCCATTCTCCGGAAAGCTCATATACGGCAGCTGGTAGATCAGGGCGTCAGCCGGCATGACCGCCTCTATCTCCCGGACGAACGTCTGGTCGCCGGTAAAAGCCTCTTTGACCGCTCCGTAGCTGATGCCCTGCCCTAGCGGATCGCGCGGCGTCTGGTCACACACCCCGATGATGACGAGCAGGATGCTCACCGCCCACAGTGTCAGTGAACGGAGCCGCAGCTTCCGGATCCTGCTGATGAGCGTCTCGATCACCAGGCCCAGAGCCAGCAGGCTATAGAAAGCGATGAATATGCTGATCCGGTTGTACGCGCGGATCTGCGGGAGGACCGTCATGGAAGCCACCACCGCAAAACCGCCGATCGTAGCGAGGAGCAGCGCAGAGAGATTGAACGCCGCCAGGCGGTCGAACAGCAGGCTTTTTGACCCCGGGCCTTTCCTGCGAACCATACCAAACACCGACCAGCCCAGCAGCGTGAGGAACCCGAGCGAACCGAGCAGGCCGAGAGACGCACTGTCGTTTTCATTGACCAGCGGAAAACGCCAGCTGTAGTTCATCTTGATATCAGCCAGGTACGGAAGCCGATGGTCCGTGACCGGCAGCAGGAGCTGGGAGATCTTCAATCCGTAGACCTCTGATTCGGCGCTGCGCCGTACCGTCATCAGACCGCTGGCCCCGGAGTCGCCGGCGTTGAGATACTTCGGCAGGACATTGAGCACCACCCCGAGGATCATCACCGAGATCAGGAGTCCGGCTCCTGCCAGCTTTTTCCAACGGGCCTCTCTCGCCCCGAGCAGCACCATCACTGACGCGACCGCAAACAGAAAGCAGCTGAAATACGCATAGTACACACCGGAGGAGCTCATCATAAGACACAGGACCACCGCCAGAAGCAGCCGGCGGGAACGCAGCGCCGCCCAGCCTCTGCTTTTGGACAAAAGCGCGCCCGCCACGATCCAGTCCGCGATGAGCACCATGAACGGGACCAGATAGTAGGCCGCGAGGAACAGGTGCGCCTCGCCTCTGAAGAAGTGGAACGGGAGAAAGGCATAGAGGATGCTGAGCGCCGAAGCCGCAGGTATGCTCAACGTGAAACGCCGGAAGACGAACAGCGCGCATACTGCCGTCAGAGGGAACATGAGGAGATAGAACATATTCAGCACCACTGCCCAGTTGGAGCTGAACAGGGTGAGGAACTTGATCACCAGCAGATGCAGTCCGTCGGATGCCATCCAGTCATAGTACTGCGCCCCGAACGGTGCCCCGAGCGAGGGATTGGTCAGATGCCAGCCGGTCTCGATGATCGTCTTGATGGTCATGGAAGCCCAGAGCGTATCACCGCTATACAGGAACGGGATACGCAGGTCCGCCTGCCAGAGCCGCAGCACGGCCGCCAGCAGCCCGCAGCTGATGAGTACCACGGACGAGTAGAGAAGCCAGGATCTCAGTCCATACTTCAATTTCAAGAATACCGCCTGCTAAAGTCTAAGTATCCTGACCGTCAAGAGGCTGCCCCGGCCGCAAGTTCTTTAAGAAACCAGCACAGGGGATACACCGTATGCCGTCGATGAGGAGCCGCTGCGAGCCCCGATACAAGAGCACGAGCTGAGCCTGAGGGTAATCCTCTCTAAAAGCCCGCAAACCCTGAAGGTCAGACTCTCTGACCTTGGTGCTGCTCTTCACTTCGAACGCGGCAAAGGTGTCCTGTCCATACAGGACGAAATCGACCTCTACTCCTCGTGTAGAACGCCAGAAATGCAACTTGGTATCCTGCTGTCCATATCCTATCCAGGAACGCAGATGCTGGGCGACCAGTCCCTCGAGAGCCAGTCCGGCTATCTCTTCTGGCCGGTCAAGCGGACCTTGTGGACGCAGGATACGGAACACCCCGGCATCAAAAAAATAGAACTTGGAATGCGAAACGACGTTCCTTTTGGCCTTTTTTCTGAAAGGAGTGATCTGGTAGGCGATCAGGATATCTTCCAGTATCTGGATATACCCGGCAACGGTCTTCCTCTGGGCCTGTGCCTCCCTCGCCACCTCGGTCACATTGAGCAGCGATGCGTGGGAAAAACTCACCGCCTCGAGGAAACGCAGGAAATCGTCCAGTTTGCGGACCAACCCCTCGTACTGGACCTCTTCTCTCACGTACAGGTCGATATAGGCATGCAGACGAGAGAGCGGATCAGAGCTATCCTGCACGAGAGGTATCAGCCCGGTCGAGAGTGCCGCGTCCAGGTCAAAAGATCCGCCCAATTCTGCCGCCATGAACGGATACATGGAGCGCCAGAGCAGTCTGCCGGAGAGCAGGTCCACCCCAGAGCGTTTGAGTTTGCGGGCACTGGACCCGGTCAGGATATACTGAGTGGTCTTGTCCTCCTCGACCAGCTGATGGATCACATCCAGCAGCGCAGGCACTTTCTGGATCTCATCGATGATCACTACCGGAGACTTTTCCCCCTGCACAACTTCGCGAAGCCGCTCCGGATGCGAGAGAAACGAGCGATAGATCTCCGGCGCCAAAAGATCCAGATAGAGTGCGTCCGGATATTCCTGTTTCAACCAGGTGGTCTTACCGGTCCCGCGAGGCCCGAACAGGAAATAACTTTCAGACGTTTTTTGCAGAAATCTACTTTCTGTTGCCATTTTTGCTTCAAAATAGGAATTAGCGATTCCATTTTATACATTTGTAATTCCTATGTCAACGTCCATACCTAGAGCCCCGCCGACCCCGCATACGCCGGCGGTGAGCCAAAAGTAAGCGATATCGACAAGGCATCGAGCTGTTCTACCCCGGCCAGTTCATACAGGCGCCAGCCGTTCCCGGTCTGCAGCAGCCGCAGGTGATCAGAGGTGATGAGAATGTCTGTCGATACAGCACTGGCTGAGGGTCTGGCGCGGACCGTGAGGAAAAAGGGCGCATCGGTCTCCGCCTGGACATAGAGCCGCACCGGGCCGGTGCTGTAGCAGTCCAGAGCTCGATAACAATCAGCACCCACGGGCGACGTGAACGCATAGCCGTCGGACGGCGGGACACTCCGGTAGGTCAGGATGTGATCAGACGAAGCCTCTGCCGGAACGGGCACGGTCGCTCGGTCACGCAGCGATACGACCTCATAGGCTCGCTCGTACTGGGTGAAAAAGTAGTACTTGTTGTCCCACGGCGTGTCCGAACCGTTGTTCAGCAGGAGCCGCGACTGCTCCGGAATATCGGCAGTCAGTCCGCGCTGGAGCGCCTGCCCGATCAGCTCCCGCGGGTAGCGGAACGCCGCATTGGTCTCCTCCACCACCTGCCGGTTGTTCTGCAGGGTGACCAGAACAGCAAAAGACAGCAGCAGTCCCAAGCCCAGGGACGGCAGTCTGTTCCAGCGTCCGGTCTCTCTTCCCCGGCTGAGGAACGACACCACCGTGACCAGCAGCAGGGCGGCTCCGAACAGCTGAATGAACACAGGCA
>CAYOQW010000036.1:0-8789 GCA_964406175.1 uncultured Candidatus Saccharibacteria bacterium | reverse complement strand
CTGGGGGCTGATAGGGCTGGGCCGGCGCCTTGAACCCGGGAGTGTTGTTTTCCGCATACCCGCTGATAGACGATCTGAAGATGATCATGAAGAACCCGATGATGCCGATGAACGGCAGGAATTTTATCGCAATTTTCTGCACGGCATCGATAGGGCTTTTGTCCTGGGTCACGGCATTGGCGGTATCAGACAAAAGCAGTTCACCCGGTTGACCAGTCGACGCTGCAGTGGCTGGAGTGCTGACCGGCTTGGTGACGGTTTTCTGGGCTGGTGCCTGCTGTTTTGTCTGATCTGTCGTGGTGGTGGCTGGTTTGGTGACAGTGTCGGTGACGGGTTTTTCATCGGTCGGGTCATTGGTCGGAGGCGGGGTCGCGAGGGTATTGAACAGCGGCTGAAGATCAGAAGAGGTGGCAAATCCTTCGCCATCCTCAGAACGGACCCGGTAGGCATATTCGGTCCTCGGCTTGAGGCCCTGGAGCGTGATCGAGTGGTTGGTTGTGGTCGAGGTGAGGGAAGCGACCTGGTCGGTGTTGGCCGCAGATGTGCCGTAGTACACAGAGGAATCTGAGAGCGAGTCAGTGACCCAGCTGATGGTCGCCTTGGAATCCGTAATGTCGGAGACGACCACGCCAGAGATTTTTGGCCCGGTTTGTTCATACGTGATATCGAGACGGGGACGACTGTTCTCCGGGATCGTGCCCTCTGAGCTGATGAAGACAAAATGGTAATTGGGCGCTGTTGACGGTCCCACCAGAGCACAGCTGAACTGGGAGACAGCAAGCCGGACGTTGTTCTTGATCATTTTGGTCAGGGCATCGCTGGCCGTGCCCTGGATCGTGGGATCGTCCGGCCAGGTGATGAATTCTCCGCTGTCCGCCGCATGGATGGTGGCGTTCGACAGGGTCAATCCGGTGTCGCGCCTCGTATCCCAGGTCATAGTGGACTGGGACCAGACGTCTTGAACGTCTTTCAACTGTATCTTGATATCGGTGGTCGAGGTGACATCGCTCGCAAAGAGCACCAGTTTGGCCTGGGTCACCACGACATCCTTGGGAATAGTGCTGAGGTCAAAAGACAGATAGCTGATGCTCTGCTGATCGCTGGCCGATATGTAGTCGATCAACAGTGCGGTTGCGTTGCCGTTCGGGTCAGATACCGTATTGGAAACAGAGGCATCATCCTGGGCAACGAGCGAGACCGTGCGGCTTTCAGCGTGCACGGACAGGGGCAACAGGCAAATGGCAACTAGTGCCAAAAAGAGTTTCAGGGTTTTGTTTGGCATACATCCAGACCTATAGGCGATCGCACGCATTGTAGCATAGGACAGACGATGAGTGAACGGAGAAAATGCGGCACCTTCTGTGGTTCCTGTCTGGTCGATGTTCAAGCTTCGGGTTTATCTGGCATTCGAGAACACGATGACGTCATAATGATCGATCAGAGAGAGCAGCCGAAGCGTAGCAGCGCTGAACGAAATGACCTGCCGGGTGGTGGAGGCCGGGGCCGTGGTCTGTCCGAGCTTCAGGTCGATGAGCTGGTCGGCCTGGTTGTACAGCAGGACGAGGACAGTCGGCGGAGCGGTGTCGCCGGTCGGATTTTCTATGGTGCCGGTCACCGCCCAGGTGTTCAGGTCGTCAGTTGTTCGATGGCTCTCGGGTACGGTGAAGTAGCGGGTAGAGGCATTGGAGGCAAAATAGCTGAGGTCAAACCATTGCCGGGTGATCTCGGAGAGCTTCATGGCGTCCGGGATCTCGAATTCCAGGGACATGAATCCATTGGCCCCTGGCCCCAGGACTGCCGGGTAGATCGTACCTCTCTGTTTTCCCAGGAGCATGCCTGAGGCATCGTAGATGCTGCCATAGACCGCAGTGAATTCCAGCGCTGCGGTGCTGGCGTTCTGCACGACGCCGGTCAGGATAGCGACTGGACCTTCGGTGAGCGTCGTATCGATCTCGATATGCTTGGATACGAACTGGATCAGATTTGGATCAGACGGCAGTGAAGGGGTATCTTGAGAGCTTCGTTCGCAGACAGGTTCTACTTTGATGGTACTGACATCCTGACTGGTGAGAGGGGCAGGCAGAGGGAGGGAAAATGCAAATTTACTTTCACCGCCTGCAGGTATCTCAACCGCATATCTGCCTGGATCTCCGGCTGCGATCAGAGTGTTGGAGCTGTTGTATGCAGTGCCCGTGAGGCGGGTGCAGACGGCAGGGGTCTTTTCACTATTCGTGAGAGTGCCGCTGATGAGGAGGGTAACGGTGTCTATGCCATCTGAATGGTCAGTGTGCGGGAAAAATTTCTTTGACGTCACGTCAACTTTGGCCTGGACGCCATTGCCGGCAGGCTCGACGGGTCCGGACAATGGTTCGCTGAGCGGCTGGCTGAGCGGTCCGCCGGCCTGAGACGGATCGTCGACCGTTTCACTGGAGCCGCCTGAATTGTCTGTTCCCGGGTCAGGGACTTTCTTTGAACTGCAGGCGCTCGTCAGGAGCAGACAGGCGCAGAGTGAGAGCAGCAGCGCGGTTTTCAATCGTTGTTTCATAGTACAGTGGCGATAGAAGTAGAGTCGCTTCCCTCTAGTATACCATAATTGTTCAGCAGGCCGATGATCAGTTCAGTCCTCTGGTGAAGGCTGGACGTACTTGTAGATCTCCAGTCCTCTGAAATCCCGTACAAGTACATAGGGGTTGTCTGCAATAAATTGAGCAATCCCGCTATAGTCCTTGGCATTTGAATCATTGGTATTGAAAATGATGTAGTCAGGCGGTTCTGCATCCAGGTATTTGAGGATGAACTCCTCGGCATTTTCTGGGTATTCCTGCATGAGCCACAAATATGCACGGTAAAAATGGACATAATAGGTGACTGGTGTTTTTTGGGTCAGATAATACAATTCCACATTGCGCGGGAAGACAAAAAGTGAACTTTCTGGATCGGTGGCTGATCCAAAATAGTCGCGGACTTTTATCTGCTGGTCATAGGTCAATATGGCTCCCATTTCCTCGTCACGATCAAGAACTGAGGTCTGGATGACGATCCGTATGAGCAGGAATGTGCAGATCAGGACCGCCGAAACCTTGACCAGCAGCCGGAAACGCCTGTTAACTAGAACAATGGGATAGCTGAGTGCCAGCGCCAGATAGGGCAGCAATGCCGGAAGGATCAGAATGCCTTTTCGGCCTGCGAGCGAAAAGCCGTTATCCAGCTGGAGCAGAAGGAATCCCGGCCAGAACCAGAGGAGATAGTAATGCAGCTTTTTTGGGGTCAGCTGTGCCAGCAGAATGGCGATGATCGAAAATACAACGAAGGAGATCGTATCGACGGGTGCGCTCGACAGGTTGAATCGCATCGGTTCGATGAACATGGCGAATATGCTGGCATTCAGTGACTGGGTGACCAGCAGGTACGCGATGACCGGGAGACTGACCGCTGCTCCTCCAAGTAGAATGTCGAGTGAAATTTTCCTTTTCTGGATCGATTCGGATATCAGGGGAATGATGACAAAAAAACAGTGCTGGTTTATCAGCATGCACACGGCAGCAAAAGTTCCGAGGAGGAGATCCCGGCGACGACCGGACGCATGATTGAATAAGATACCATAAAAAGCAATGAGGAACGGAAGCGCGACAGTTTCACTCATCAGATTACTGCCGGCATAGCCGGAGAGATTGAATGAAAAAACGATCCAGAATACGGTCAGTATGAGAGCTTTCTGACGGCCGAAGGGGATCAGGAGCTGATAGAGCAGCAACATGGAGATCAGGTAGAAGCCGCCGAATGCACACAGGTGCAGCATCTGGATATCCTGTCCGGAGATCAGTACGGCGGGAAGCAGGAAGATGTAGAGCAACGGAGGTTTGTTATCAAATACATCCCGATACGGCAGATGCCCCTTCAGAAAACCTTGGGAAAGGGTGAGAAAGGTGCCTTCGTCAACATACAGCGGATATCTCAGGAAAAAGCTGCCGATGAAGAGTACAACGGCCGAAATGATCAGATACGGCAGAAGCATGAAGAGGATCTGTTTTTTATTCATTCCAGTTAAGGCGTTATTTATTATTGTCATTACCGTTTTTCCACAACGCAGATGAGGATCCCGATGAGAGCAGGGCGGAGCCGATAGGACTTTGTCATTTTTGGTGATAGCCCCGCGCGTCTGCAGAGCTCGCGCATCTGCCGAGGTGTGAAGAAGATCTGTTCAGTCCAGGGCCATAGTGCCTTGAGGCCGATCCTGTAGGTGATCGCATACCAGAGCGAGAGGTAGGATGGCCGGGAAGGGACCGAAATGATGACCTTGCCGCCGGCTCTGCAGACGCGCATCTGCTCTTTGAGCATCAGGTCTGCGTCACGATAGTGTTCAAGCAGACCCTGGGACCATACGATATCAAATGATCCCTCCGGGAACGGAAGCTGAAATCCATCTGCGCAGATATAGGTGCTGTGATCGGCATAGCCGTGCTGCTGAGCCCGCATCTGTGAGGCTGTGACTGCACCCTGGACATAGTCGACACCCGTGATGGACTGCACATGGCCCGAGAGGGCAGGGTGGAGAGATGAATGTCCGCATCCGATCTCCAGAAAATCAGAGCGGTCTGTCACCTGCTCTAGAAGCACCTTCATGAAGAAGCGATTATACCAGTCACGTCCTTTGCGCACGAACCAGTGATCCTGATGCCAGAATTTTTCCCAGAATATCTGCATGGTGGACAGCAGCAACAGTAGAAATGAAGTATTCGCTCATTCTGTGGCATCATATGGCCTTTGACGGTGCATTTCAAGCCGAACAGCCATTTATTCAGCGTTCATCTACTTTGCTGTTATTTTTGCAGCCGGGTTCATCAAAAAGAAGGCGGGTTCACCACCTTCTTTTTGAATGTTTTTTCAGTATCCGGGATTGAATTCCGGTTCAGATATCTGCTGGCGGACAGTGGCGGCAGGTCTCAACGGTCTGAAACCTTTCCCTGATCCTACTGTATGATGTAGCCATTTGAGTCGACCAGCACCGAGCTGTCGTCACCGAGATTGGTGTCTTTGCTTTCGCTCGGGTCATCGCCCAGTGATTTTTCGATGAAGTACAGTGTTTCACCTGGCTTGACCGTGTACTGCTGGCTTTGATACTGCGATTCCTGGGCGGTCAGGGTGACGACCGTGGCTCCGTCCGCATCGGTCTGGGTCTGCATGCTGAAGCCAGACAGGGCCTGCCTCGCCTGGGTGCTGAGCGTGCCGGGGAATATCTGATAGGCATACTGGGAATTGGCTGAACTGCTGAATTTCTGCTGCTGATTCGTCGTGGTCGTACTCACAAGCGGGCTGGAGAGCGGAGTACTGGTCGGTTGTCCAGACGTGCTGTCCAGTGAGATCGAACTGGTCTGACCGGTGCTGGCACCGGCATTTTTCGTCAGCAGATATCCACCACCGAGGATCGCCAGAACTGCTACCACGCCGATGATCTGTCGTGTACGCATGGTATCTCCTTTTCTAATGACTGATTAGGTATGAGTATTTTCTACTATAACATTGGAACCGGATCATGCAAGATGGTTTGAATTTGCATAGGAGCGACTTGTTAGCGAGCTTACTGCTGCAGTTTTGCGAACATGGCATCTATTGAGGCATTGTCCTGGGATGACAGGGACACACAAACGCCACTGTCGATAGTGGTGATGGTGTAGGTCAGATCAGTTGAATCCTCGCCAGTGGTCAGGCTGGTAGAGGAATGAGTGTGTCCAGAGCTGAACCAGTGCTGTATCCAGGTACTGACCGTCGGCACCTCCGATGTGATGGTGATCGTGAGCCGGCCTGACTGTCGGTCAGACTGGACCCGGACCGTGTCGGAATATCGTTTGGCCTGCGCGAGCCATTGCAGGATTATTTTATGCTGCTCTGACGTCGGCCAGGTCCGGTTATTGTCCACGTACTGGTACGCAGGACCACTGACTGTCGCTGTCTGGGCCTGAGCAGGGTTCACAAATCCGAGATTGAAGCCCAGAAGCGTGAGGGCGAGCATGAGCGACACTGTTTTATTTTTCAAGGTTTTTTCGCTGTTAATGAATGATCACGCTGATACCTTACAACTGAAATATGTACGTTTTGTGGAGATGCACGGGAGTGATATTTGCTGAGTTAGCGTTCGATAGTATGAACGCACTGAGCGAAAAGCGCTTATGGCGCATCTATTAGCTCTAGCGCGTCTGGACACTCTAATGGTTATCGATCATGCAAACGTATGATGAAAAATAGAAGTGATGAAGGCGATCGCGGCATCAGCCCGACATTCGTCAGCTGCAGAAAACGCTTCCCTGAGTAGCTGTGTACGACCGAGAGCGTGACTTGAAGACATAGTAGTTCGGGTCCTAGTCATCGATCTGCTCAGCGAATGCTTCGAACTGGGCAGCCAGCTCAGCGACCTTGCGGTTTTTAAGCTCGTAGTATATTTCTTTGCCTCTTCTGGTCGCGACGACCAGACCTGCATTCTTCAGCCGGGCCAGGTGCTGGGAGACCGCTGACTGGGACAGACCGCAGTTGCCGATCAGCTGGCTCACGCTTTTGCGTTCAGAAGCGAGGCAGCGGATCATTTTCAGACGGACCGGATTTGCGAGTGTTGACAGAAATGTGTTTCTCATGTAATCATATTAGTAGTTTCTAATATGATTTGTCAAGAGAGTATGAAAGGAATTGCGATGAAACCAAATGTAGGCTCGATGGACCGTATGATCAGGATCAGTGCAGGTATTGTCCTGATCGCACTCAGTTTGTACTTTTCATCTTGGATCCCGGCAGCCCCGGGAGTAGTCATGCTCGCGACCGGGTATACCCGCCGCTGTCCGTTGTATCTGCCATTTCATATTTCGACGGAGAAGGGATAAGCCATGACCATCCAGGTGAACACAGCCAGATGTCCGCAGAACCATCGTTGTCCGGCCATACGGTATTGCCCGGTCAATGCCATCACGCAACAGGGTAATGCTGCTCCGGTCATCGATCAGGATCTCTGCATCAGCTGCGAAAAATGCGTCGCTGTCTGTCCGACCGGGGCGATGTATCAGGCACCGTGAGATCGCATGGGTCATCCCGAACGTTTGATTTTCGATATCATACGCTAGTCGTTCAATCCCTTGCCTGAGAGGATCTGCGGTACATTTTTTTCTATCCTCGATTGCCGTGTCTTGGACTGTTTGGGTGCAGAAAAAAAGAGGTTGTATGCCCGTCGCCTCCCCGGCGTCAATCCGTCAAAGGCGTCGTGCAGACCAGGGACTTCTTCCAGTTTGCTGATGAATTCTTCAGGAAATACAAGTTCTGTGTTTTTGGTAAACGGTACTTTCAAACCGGCTTTTTCCACTTCTGTAGCTTCCGCTACATAGGCTTTCAGAATTGGTTCCAAAGCAGCTATCTCTTCCAGGCTGGTGAACCTGATCTGGCGTCCTGCCTGTACATTTTCAGTCTGCTGGATCAGAAGGCCTTCAGGATCTTTCAGCAAAGCACCTTTGATGAACAGGATCGCACAGTAGTCCTTGAATCCATGGATGATGATGACGTTCTTGCCGTCATGGGTGTAGCAGGGTTGACCCCACTTCACGTCCTCGGTGAGTTGACTCGAGAGGACGATCTCCCGCAGGTGAGCGAGTTCGTCGTGCCATTTTTTGGTTTTGTTGAGAAATGCATCAACTTTGGGATTTTTGGTAGTCATGAGTTTATGTTCCGGATCTGAGATGGGTAGAAGTCTGTTTTTATTTTTGATACCAACCATAGCCTAATGATACCGCCGCATCAATGATTGTCAATGATCGTGGTTCAACGGGCACAAACCCGTTATAAAAGACAAAAAGAACCCCTGAGTTTCCTCGGAGGTTCTTTTTTTGGTTGCTATACAGGTCAGGCGGTGATCCCGATCGACCTGAGTACCTTGTGTGCGAGGACTTGCGCCGCTCCGAGCGGATTGGTTCTGATAGTCAGACCCATATACTGTATGTGTCCACGCTGAGAGCCGCGGCGGAGGATATTGAGCAGGTTATCTACTTCTTGTTCTGTGGGCCTGGATACGACGTTGTATTCGTCTGGTGCTGCCTTCTGAAGGATGCCCAGCTCGACGAACAGCTCACATTGTCCGCGATAGATGTCTTCAAAGGTAGGACCCAGATTATTCAGGATAGTTGCGACCTTGTCCTGTGCTTCTGGCCGGTCATCAGCTCTGTATCCGAGTGATGCGGTCGTCAGGATCAGGTCTTGTAGCGTAAAAGTGTCTTCCAGGGCGGCTAGACTGAGCCAGAGTGCGTATGCTCTGGCATAGGTAAAAGCTTCCTCGAGCGCTGGAGGCAGATGGTTTCCTTTCTTTTCGCTGGGATCAGCTGATCCAGTCGCAGCTGCGCCTGCTGTCTCGGTTGTTTTTTGACCAGAGACCCGGAACACATGGGTGAAGTGGTTCCAGGGATAGTCCTCGATCGGATGATTTTTAGACAGAACATCCAGTTTGCAGGCTCGGTTCTGCAGTTCTGTGGAGGTCACACATATTTTGAAAGGTACTCCTTCCCAGACCCCGTTGACATAGAGCGGATAGAGCCGGACCTGACCGACAGCTTCCTGTATCGGCAATCTATTCCAGTTCTGGAGAATATGAGGGGAATTTTGAGCACGGAGTGCGCGAAAAAAAGCACCGGGATCTTGAACAACAAGCCAGAAATCCTGAGTCCTGGTCGGATCGGTGAGTCCGGATCCGTACTCCAGGAGCGTCCAGTCACCGCAATGAAGTGTCTGAAGTAGTCCGTTCAGTGCCGCAGCTGGTTTGGAAG
>CAYOQW010000035.1:0-8895 GCA_964406175.1 uncultured Candidatus Saccharibacteria bacterium | reverse complement strand
GATTGAGATCAAGCACGACGAGGTCTACCGCCTCGCTGCCGAACACGGCATGAGCCTGCCTGCCATCCCGGGCTTCCAGGATGCGGTAGCCCTCCTTGACCAGGTAGTCTTTTTCGATACCCCTGATCTCCGCGTCATCCTCGATCAACAGTATGGTCGGCATCACTGAACCTGCCCATTGGTGAACAATTTCTCTATCATGATACGGAGTATGTATGAAAATAGTATGAACGACAAGCAGATCAAAACGAATGACAATTCGAACTTTGAAGTGATTGACACCGTCCAGTGGTAAGTCTATGATAGTACTGTTTGCAACTTAGTTGTATCTCCATATGCCCCTCGCCTTAGAACTGAAATCCCGTGGTCTCCCCATCACTCGCAGCCGCCGGGCCATCGCAGAATATCTGGATGCCAGCACAGCAGCGGTGTCGGCTATCGAGATCATCGACCACCTGCACAGCCTGGACATCACGGTCAACAAGACCACGGTGTACCGGGAACTCAACATTCTCGAAGAGCAGCAGCTCATCGAAGAGCTCGATATGGGAGACGGGCTCAAACGGTACGAGCTCAGCCCGCGTCAACACCACCATCACCTGTTCTGCCAGAACTGCAAAAAGGTCGTCTGTCTGCCCATGGACCATGATCTCTGCGAGGTGGAGAAACAGCTGGCCAGCCAGACGAAGTTCAAGATCGCCGGCCATGACCTGAAGTTCTTTGGCACCTGCCCGGACTGTGCGGACGGTTCTAGAGGAGCTGCCCATGAATAAGCGGCTCTGGCTGTTCTGTGGCCTGACGTTCCTGTTCGGTACCACGCTCTGGTGGGCTACCGGCTCACTCGGTACGGCCCGTAAGTCCTCAGCGAACCAGCTCAAGGTCGTCGCGACCCTGTTCCCTCTGTATGACTTCGCCAGGACGATCGGTGGCGATCAGGCAGATGTGACCCTACTTCTGCCGCCTGGAACAGAAGCGCATGCCTATGAGCCAAAACCCAGCGATATCCAGAAGATCAGTCAGGCCGATGTGTTCATCTACACCGGCCCACTCATGGAACCCTGGGTCGCCGATATTCTGCAAAGCATCGACAACCCCGACCTCACGATCGTCAACGCGAGCGACGGGATCGAACTCATCGCATCGGTGTTCAAGGACCCTGATGCAAAAGAGGGCAACCTCGACCCGCATGTCTGGCTCGACTTCTCGCATGACCGCACCATCGTCGACCATATCGCAGAAGCCCTGAACTCGAATAAACCTGACCGAAAGGCTCAGTTCGAAGCAGCAGCAATAGTCCTTAAAGAGAACTTGAACCAACTCGACCGGGATTTCGCATCAACCCTGACCACCTGCCAGAACCGGACTGTCGTCTACGGCGGCCACTTTGCCCTGGGATACCTGACGAAACGGTACGGCCTCACCTATTTAGCAGCTCAGGGGCTTTCGCCCGACTCCGAGCCGTCGGCCAGCGACCTCGCTACGCTGGTGAACGACATCAGGACCCGCGGCGTGAAGTCAGTTTTTTACGAAGAGCTCTCCAGCCCCCGCATCGCCGAAACTATTGCCAGCGAGACCGACGCCGGTCTGCTCGAGTTGAGCGCAGCCCACAATATCAGCAGACAGGATCTCGATAGCGGCATCACGTTCATCACCATCATGCGGACCAATCTCGACCATTTGAGTGAAGGACTGATGTGCCAGACACCCTAGTCAAATTCCAGAACGTGAGCTCATCCTATGGTCACACCCGCGCCTTGACTGACATCAGCCTCGAGATCGACCGCGGTGACTATGTCGTGGTCGCCGGGCCCAATGGCTCAGGAAAATCGACTCTCATCCGGGCGTTGCTCGGCATCGTCCCGGTAGAAGGTACGATCGAGCTGTTCGACCAGGACATCCGGCGATTCCGGCAGTACGAACGTATAGGCTATGTGCCCCAGAAGATCTACTCGTTCAACCCCCTGTTCCCCGCCTCGGTGGAAGAGATCGTCCAGCTCGGACTCCTGCCCCGTAAGCGGTTTCCTAAGTTTTTCACCGCCAAGGACCGAAAAGCAGTTACCGAAGTGCTTGAGGAGCTCGATATCACCGATCTGCGTCACCGCTCGATCCAGGAGCTGTCCGGCGGCCAGCAGCAAAAGGTCTTCATCGCCCGCGCTCTGGTGGCCACGCCGGACCTGCTCATTCTCGACGAACCATTCAACTCGCTCGACTCGCTCGTGAGCGAGAAACTGACCGCCTTTCTCCAGCACCTGAATCGCGAACACGGCATCACCATCATGCTGGTGACCCACGACCTTGATGAGCTCAGCCAGCAGGCGCCCAAGCTCCTCTACCTGGAGAATAAGGTCGTGTTCTACGGGCAGTGGGATTCATTCTGTTCGTTCCGCGATGACGCTTCCAGTCACTCTGGTGAATACTTCCATCAGGCGCTCTGCCACCGTTACCCGGTGAAAGGAGCGACGACATGAACACGATCCTTTCGCTCTGGCAGTACTCATTCATCCAGCGTGCTGTCATTACCGGCACCTTCGTCGGCATGCTCTGTGCCGTGCTCGGGCTCTTTCTCGTCCTGCGCAAGTACAGTCTGATCGGCGACGGTCTGGCGCATACCAGCTTTGCCGGGGTCGCCCTGGGCCTCTGCCTGGGCATCTTCCCGCTCTATGCCTCCCTGCCGGTCGCCATCATCGGCTCCCTGGTCATCCTGTACCTGTCGACTCGGGCGAATGTCTATGGTGACACCGCCATTGGCATCATCTCTGCAGTGGGGATATCAAGTGCGGTGATGCTTTCAAGTCTCTCCCGGGGTTTCAATGTCGACCTCATGAGCTATCTCTTTGGCAATATCCTGGCTGTGCGGACCACCGAGATGTGGGCTTCGATCATCCTGGCCATCTGCTCGCTCATCGGTCTCGCTCTGCTCTATCATGACCTGTTCGCTCTGACCTTTGACGAAACGTATGCCAAAAGTCTAGGGATCAAAACTGCTCAGCTGAACATCCTGTTCTTCATCCTGACCGCCATTGTGGTCGTACTCGCCATCCAGGTGGTTGGCGTCATGCTCGTCTCCGCCCTGCTCATCCTGCCTGCCACGACCGCACTCCAGCTGGCCAAGGGCTTCCAGCAAGCCATAGTGATAGCTATCGCAGTATCGACCTGCTCTATCGTCTTCGGCATCGCTCTTTCATTCGCTCGCGACCTGCCGACGGGTGCTACTATCGTACTGTTGAACTTCGCGCTGTTCGTCCTGGCCTGGCTGACACGAACGGTCACAAAAGACAACTAAGGCTACTTGCCGGTACTCGGTCCGATGTGAGACTATCTCTCTGGCCATTTGTACCAAGGATCCCTGCCATGCCCGATCCCATCATCTCGGTCAAGGATTTTTCCAAACACTTCGGTTCCACCGAGGTCATCTCTGACCTCAGCTTTGAAGTCGAAAAAGGCGAGATCTTCGCCTTCCTGGGGCCCAACGGCTCAGGCAAGACTACGACGCTCCGGACCCTGCTGAACATCTATCAGCCGACCACCGGCACGCTGCTGATCAATGGTAAACGCTTCTCGCAGGCCGAGTCTGGTATCCTCGGCTACCTGCCCGAGGAACGCGGCCTCTATGTGACCAGCAAAACCCTGGAGATGATGATCTATTTTGGCCAGCTGAAGGGATTGACCACTGCTGCAGCCAAAAAGTTCTCGCTCGACTACCTGAAACGGGTCGACCTGGCGGACAAGGCTGATGTGGTCATCAGCAAGCTCTCGTCAGGCCAACAGCAAAAGATCCAACTCGGCATCACCATCATCAACAATCCCCAGCTCCTCATCCTCGACGAGCCGACCAAAGGGCTGGACCCGCTGAACCGCGAGCTGCTCATGGACATCCTGCTGGACCTGAACCGCCAGGGTACGACCATCATTTTCAGCACTCATCAAATGAACGAAGCGGAAAAGATCGCCCACCGGCTCCTGATGATCAAGGACGGCAAACGGGCACTGTACGGCACCGTGGACGAGGTAAAACGCAGCTTTGGCACCAACATCATCCATCTCGACTATGCCGGCAAATTCAAGATCGAGCCAGCACTTTTCACCGCAGAAGTCCAGCCCAACACCGCAGAGATCACACCGGTCAAAGGCATCACCGCAAGCGAAGTACTGCAGCATCTGTTGACACAAGGGATCGAGATCCACCGGTTCGAGGTCGCCGCTCCCTCACTTGATGAGATATTCATCCAGGTATCGAAAGGCACGAAATGAACAAGATCCGCCTCGTCGCCTCTCGCGAGTACCTCAAAGTTGTCCGCAAACCCACCTTTTGGATCGCTACCCTGTTCTTCCCGGTGTTCATGATCGTCGTCAGCATGATCTCCGGCTACAGTGCCGTCGAGGCAGAAAAGAAGATCGAAAAGGAAACAGCGGCCTCCCAGCTCATCTACATCGTCGATCCCTCCGGTGTCATCGACCAGCAATACACGCAAAGCCCGTTTGAAAAAATCACCGACACGGACCTGGGCATCGCGGACGTCAAATCAGGCAAAGCAGATGCGGCTTTTGTCTATCCCGCTGATATCCTGACCAACAGGCATATCGAGGTCTATGCCAAAAGCAAAGGTCTGCTGAGTGATACTGGCTATCCGACCCTTGCCACCAACATCCTCAAGCAAAGTATCCTGAACGGACTGGGTGATCAGCAGCGGATCGACGCGTACAGCGCCATGTACGACACGAAGTCCACGGTGTACAAAAACGGCGAAGTGGTTGACCAGGGCATTGAACAATTCATCGTCCCAGGCGCGGTGCTCTTTGCCTATTTCATCATGATCACCTTTGCCGTGGGCTGGCTCCTCATGAGCGTTTCGGAAGAAAAAGAGAACCGCATGATCGAGACCATCCTCTCCATGGTCCGTCCCCGCGACCTCATCTGGGGCAAGATCCTGGGTCAGGTCGCCATTGTGTTCACCCAGTTCGCCATACTCATAGGATTCGCCGCCGTCGGCTTTGCAGCCTTGAAGCTGAAACTGCCCATCCCGATCGACCTCTCGGCGATCAAATTCGATGCCGTGCAGGTGATCACCGGCATCTGGTATCTGCTCTGCGGATTCCTCATCATGGCCAACACCATGGTCGGGGTCGGCTCTATCATGCCCAACTACAAGGACGCTTCCAGTTTTTCCTCGGTGTTCATCATCCTCGCCATCTTCCCGATCTACTTCTTCAGTCTCCTTCTGTCCGACCCGTCAGGTCTGATCGCGGTCATCACCAGCTATTTCCCCTATTCCGCAGCCATGGTGCTCCTCCTCAGGAGTGCCCTCAACGCTCTGCCGCTCTGGGAATCGGTCCTCAGCAGCATCGTGCTGGGTGCCTATGTGGTCATCAGCTTCTTCCTGGCGTACAAGCTCTTTGAGATCGGGTCACTGGAATACCGCAGCAAGATATCGCTCCGCCAGATCCTGGGCCGTGGGAAATAAGATCAAAGTATAGTAGAGGCGTTGCACTTGTCCGCCGTAGTTCATTTGACGTAGGCGGATGCAACGCTTCTACACTAGCAGGCAGGTATTTCAGTGAACCTAGAAAACATCACTAATAAACTGAAAAAGATCATTTCTTGTCTGTTCCCCATCGTCCTCACGCTCGGGATCGTTGCCTGGCTCTTTGGTCTGGACATCAACAGCCTGAACGTCCCGTTCGAATACCGGAGCGACAGCCTGTTCTCCGCTGCCTTTATCAAAGGTATTCTCGAGAACGGCTGGTTCCTGCACAATCCGTCACTCGGCCAGCCGACCGGGCTCTACCTGTACGACTGGTTCAGTGCTGACACCCTGTTCGTCCTGATGATCAAGGGCTTCGGTCTGTTCTCCTCCAACTGGGCCTGGGTCATGAACGTGTTCTACCTGAGCACGTTTGCCCTCGCCACTCTGACATCGTACCTCGTACTCCGCCATTTGAAGGTCGCATTTCCACTCTCTTGCACGTTCAGCATCCTGTTCTCCCTGCTCCCCTACCACTTCGCCCGGGGCGAAAGCCACCTGTTCCTCAGCGGCTACTTCATGATCCCGCTGATCACTCTGGTGCTGCTGTATCTGAGTTCAGGCCAGCTGGATCTCAAAGCACCACCTGCCAGTTCGACCAGTATCCCACCAAGCAACAAGGGAAAACTCCTGGCCAGTTTCCTCATCGTCATCCTGACCGCAATGACCGGTGTCTACTATGCCTTCTTCACCTGCCTGTTTCTGGCCATAGCTGCCCTCATAGCCATCAGCCGGGACAGGACACGCTGGTCAAGTCATCTGGCGTCAGCTGGTGTGCTGATCTTCACAATACTCCTGACCGTCGTGATCCAGGTGCTGCCCAACCTCGTCTATCAGATGCAGCACGGACGCAATACGCTCAATCCGGAACGCCACGCCTCTCAGGCCGAGAGTCTGGGTCTCAAGCTCGACCAGCTCGTCCTCCCGGTCACCGGCCATCGGGTACCGTTCCTCGCCTCGATGAAGGACCGGTACAACCAGAACTTCCCGCTGGTCAATGAAAATGACAGTGCGAGCCTCGGTATCATCGCTTCTTTTGGGCTGCTGCTCCTGCTTTTCTGGCTGTTCTTCAGACCGAACGTCCACCAGCCAAAGACTCATGACCACGACTACCTGTCTGCCCTGGCCGTACTCGGCGGAGCTGCGGTACTGGTCGGAACGATCGGCGGTCTGGGTGCTCTGATCGCCATGATCATCAACCCCATGATCCGGTCCTACAACCGCATAAGCATCTTCATCGGGTTCTTTGCTCTCGCGACACTCGCTCTCCTCCTTCAGCAGCTGTTCAACCGCCTGGCATCCTGGAAATGGCAAAGAGTACTGGTCATCAGTCTTTCGGCCTGTCTCATGGTGATCGGCATTCTGGACCAGACGGTCGCCAGCAGAAGCACTAACCAAAGCAGATTCAAGAGCGATCAGACCTATTTCAGTTCACTCGAAGCGACCATACCTGCTGGCTCTGCGATATTCCAGCTGCCCTATGTGTTCTTTCCAGAAAGCCCCCCGCTCTACGACCTGGCAAGCTATGACCTGCTGCGGCCCTATCTGCACACGGATAAGCTGACCTGGAGCTTCGGGGCCATGCAGGGACGCGAGGCTGACGAGTGGCAGCAGAGCCTGACGAAGCTGCCGGTCCAGGACCTGTTTCTGCAGATCAGGGACAACGGATTCACCGGTATCCTGATCGACCGGGCCGGCTTTGCTGACCGCGCGGTCAAGCTCGAAGCTGAGTTGAAAACACTGGTATTCAGTACTCCGCTCGTCAGCGACGACCAGCGGTATGCGTTCTATAGTATCGATTGAGTGTTCAAAAGTTCCCATTCCTCTTCATCAGTGGTCCACTCGCTGTACACGGCGTAGCCATCCACCGGATAGCCAGCCATACTGCCGCGACGGATGCCTTCGAGCCCGGCGGCCAGGTTTTCACCGCCGGAGTAGGTGCCGTCATAGGTCGGGACGCCGATGAGGACCGGGACACCGTTCGCTCTGGCATTCTGCACCTCCTGCATGTGCCAGGCGATCCGTTCAGAATACTGGTCCGGGTCAGAAATACCGATGTTGTAGCTCATGATGACCAGCTGGTCCGTGAACAGGCTGACCGTGTCGTAATACTCGGGCAGCCAGGACCAGAAGAACTGCTTGCCTGACTCCAGCCACTGCTGCCGCCGCTCAGGGGTCGCCAGGAAAATAACCGCGATCGACAGCTTCCGACCCCGGGCTTTGAGCCCTTCATGCAGGCCAGACAGGGAGACCAGAAAATCCTTGGACCCGCTTTCCACCGGTTCCACATCGAGATGGATGCCGTCGAAACCGTAGTCATCCACAAGCTGAAAAGCGGTATCCTCGATCGAGTTCAGCATCTTGTAATCGGACAAGTCGATCTTGGTGCTGACCGAAGTCCCCTCATAATCCTGGGTCAATATGCCTATCCAGGCATAGAGCGTCGCCTCTGGATACGCTTTGCGGAACGTCGTCAGGAAAACGTCGAGGTACTGAGCTCGCGAAGTATCAAATGATCCGTCAGGCAGAAGCGGCGTGGTGTGGACATAGACACAGGATACCCCGTGATCGTGCAGCTTGATCGCGAGTTCCGTGATCTCCTCCGGTGTGTGCTCAGCTGCTATCCAGTCATGCCCGAGCCACATGGCATTGCAGCTGGTCTGACGTGCATATTCGACCGGTGGTACTGGTCTGGTGTATTCAGAATATGCCCAGAATGCCAGTACGCCCGCACTGAACACGATAGCAGCCAGGCTGAGCCAATGATACACCCGATGCAGCGACTTGGACATGGGAAAACCTCGATAGGAAGTGCTAGTATCATAACACGGACACCCTCTGCCGGCTATGAATGCCAACCGTTCCCTGTCCTGCTGCACGATGACAAAAAACTCAACCGTATCGTTACCTCTTGCAGGTCTGGTTTTTGCCTGCTACAATATCCTACGTTCCGTTCTACGGACATGGCAGGTGAGGGTCGCTAGCTCAATGGTAGAGCAGTTGCCTCTTAAGCAATTGGTTCCGGGTTCGATCCCCGGGCGGCTCACCACATCGCTTCCAAACTCCGGGAGACACCAGATTTCCCGAGTTACCAGGTTAGATAAATAGCAATATAAAAATGGCGTAGTACGCCATTTTTTTTCGTTCATGAACCATGTATCTGGATACTTTGTCTGCTGCCGATCAGATAGCAGAATTAACAGGGACCAACCAATGCCTGAAGCCGGCGTTCAACAAGATGGACTGCGAAACCTCGAGCCTGCACTGCGCGTCGTGGTGAATGAAGAACTAATAGAGCGCGCCTATGGACCGGTCACTGCCAATGGGGTGACCTTCATGGGTCAGGCATTATCTGAACAGGGTCTTCCATTGC
>CAYOQW010000034.1:0-8941 GCA_964406175.1 uncultured Candidatus Saccharibacteria bacterium | reverse complement strand
GGGCTGCCCGTCAGCGCCGCCGTCTTCGGCACTGGCATCGAGGACCTCCTCGAAATGGTCCTGCTGGTCGCTGATATGGGTGATCTGAAAGCCAATCCGGACAGAGCCGCCGTGGGCACGATCATCGAAGCCAAGAAGACCGCAGGCAAGGGTGTGGTGGCGACGGTGCTGGTACAGGCCGGTACTCTCCACGTCGGTGATCCTATTCTGGTCGGCTCGGTCGCCGGCAGGGTCAAAAGCCTCTCCAGCGATACCGGCAAGAAACTGCGTGAAGCCATGCCGTCCATGCCCGCTGAGATCGCTGGGCTTTCTGAAGTGCCTGAGGCCGGTGACATCATGCAGGTCATGGATTCTGACCGTACAGCCCAGCAGCTGGCCAAGATGCTTGAACGGCGTGAACGTGCGTTCCGGCTCAGACCGTCCAGCCGGGTCAGCCTGGAGAGCTTCTATGCTGCTGCCAAGGGCGGGGAAAAGAAAGTCCTGAACATCATTTTGAAAACTGACGTCAAGGGCAGCGCCGAGGCTATCAAGGATTCATTCAAAAAGATCCAGACCGACGAAGTATCTGTCGACGTGGTGCATGAAGGCACGGGCGATGTCTCTCCGTCTGATATCACGCTCGCGGCAGCTTCTGATGCAGTGGTCATGGGATTTAATACCAAGATGACCGTGGCTGCCCAGCACCTGGCGTCAGCGACTGGAGTGGACGTCCGGACTTACAGCATCATCTACAAACTCATAGAAGATGTGCAGAAAGCCATGGGCGGACTTCTCAGCCCCGAAGAGATCACCATTTTGCGCGGACGTCTGGTGGTGAAGGCGATCTTCACCCACGGCAAGGAACGCTGGACCGTCGGCGGTTACCTGCAGGAAGGTATCATCAAGCAGACGGACCGGATCGTCATCAAACGCGGCGACGCTGTCATCGGCAAGGCCGATATCCTCTCGCTTCGTCGTGACTCGAACGAGGTCAAGGAAGTCAAAGACGGTGTCGAATGCGGCATGATGCTGCGCAAGGTTGTCGGGGAGATCAAAGTCGGGGATTTCATCGATGTCTATATTGTCGAGAAACGGGAACGGTCGCTGTAGACACCGTGGGGTTGGTAGTTAGTAGAATGTAGTTGGGTACATGTCATGCTGAGCGCACGGGTGCGAAAATTGAATAGTCTCATCAGAGACCAGCTGAGCTCGATCATCTATGATGAATGCGACTGGACGCATCATCTGGCTCTGTCGGTCACGGAAGTGGATACTGCGCCGGACCTGTCGAACTGCAAAGCCAGGATCAATCTGTTCGGTGATGAAAAGCTGAAAAAAGAGGTCCTGCTGAAGCTCCGCAAGCTTTCCGGCCATTTCAGATATATACTGGCAAAACGGATAGAGATCCGGAAGGTGCCGCTTTTGAATTTTGAGCTGGACGACAGCATCGAGACCGAGGCCCGGGTGCTCGCGCTCATCGACCAGGTCAAGCCAAAAGAGTAACACAGAGATCATCACGATCGCGGGACGGGAATGCTCCAGAACCTGCTGACACTTGATGGGACTGCCTACCATTTCATCAACCACCTGCCTCACCCCTGGTGGTTGGTTTTGTTTTTTCTCATGTTCGATCTTCTCGCGTGGTCAGGTGTAGCCTGGTTCGTGTTCTGCCTGTGGCAGATCGTCCGCGCCAGGTCGCCAGGCAGTCGCATTCTTGGTACCATGGGCATCATTGTGGTGTCGGTTACCTTTGTCCTGCAGGAGGTCGTGCTGAAAACCTTGATATTCAGGCGGGTCCGGCCTTTCATCACTTTTCCTGACGCTTCATTCTTCACCATCCTGCCTGGTGGTTTTTCGTTCCCGTCCGGGCACACCGCTGATGCGTTCGCGCTGGCCACCTTCTTTGCGCTGGTGTTGCGCAAACGACGGCTGACGATACTGTTCTATACCGTGAGCTCGATCATCGCTTTTGGCCGGGTGTATCTGGGAGTGCATTATCCGCTCGATGTCCTGGCCGGTGCCCTTGTCGGAATGGCGATCGGAGCGCTGGTGTTCGAGGTGTTCCGCAGGACCCGATGGGGCAGAAGAGTTCTAAAGACTATATGAGCAGGGCATTAGAGAATCATTGATCGTAGAGACGTAGCATCCTCCTTCGCCATATGAGCTTCCTCCTACGCTGATGCAGCTACGGAGGACGAGTCGGAGGACAGGCCGCTAAGTCTCTTTTGATTCTCCGTCCACGAAGAGAGACGACTCAGCGAGTCGTCTCTACAAAACATAGGTAAGGCAAAGTGTATCACCTGCGTGCCAGGGGTTTTGATCTCCAGAAATATAAATCCCCCCAGCCCCCCTTTCATAAAGGGGGAAAACTATTACCAGCCAAGCTTTACCAGAGCATCTTCTGCTGCTTTCAGCTCTGCGGTCTGTTTGCTCTTGCCGATGCCCTGGCCCTGCAGGTCGCTGTCGAAGAATACGCCGGCGGTAAAGGTTTTTTCGTGATCAGGACCGACCGAGGAGAGCATCTGGTAGGACGGGGTGATCTTGTGCCGTTCCTGGGCGATCTCTTGAAGCCGGCTTTTGGCGTCCTGATAGAGATGCTTTTCGATGATCTCGTCGAGGGTGATCAGGACGTGTGTCTCGATGAACTGTTTGGCGGCCGGCATACCCTGGTCCAGATAGATCGCTCCAATGATCGCCTCTACGGCATTGGCCAGGAGGTAGGGATTGGTACGACCGCCACCGGCATCTTCACCTTTACTCAGGAGCAGATGGGTGCCGATATCGAGTGCTCGTGCAGTTTTATCGAGGTTATCTTTTCGTACCAGCGCCGCCCGGATCGAGGTCAGCGTGCCCTCTGGCATGTCCGGCATTTTCTGGTACAGGAATTCTGTCGTCACGAGTTCGAGCACTGCATCGCCGAGGAATTCGAGGCGTTCGTTGTGTTCCTTGACCGTCCGGTTCTCGTTCAGAAAGGAGCGATGGGTGAGCGCGGTGGTGAGGAGAGCGGGGTCAGAAAATGTCGCGCGTATCTGGTCTATAAAGGATTTCTGCATGGTGCGTCCAGGTAGAATCAAGTACCGTATCTAGTGTATCAATCCATAGCTGCTGCCGCAACGGCCAGATGCCTATTCGATGATGATGACGAATTCCCCTTTGGGAGTTTTTTTCTTGAAATGCGCGAGCACTTCCGCTGTCGTCCCGCGGACGAATTCCTCGAACATCTTGGTCAGCTCCCGTCCGACCACGATGCGTCGGTTCTTCAGGGTCGGTTCCAGTGTGGTCAGGACTGAGATCACCCGATAGGGCGATTCGTAGAGGATGATGGGGCATTTTCGTTTGAGGTGTTCTTCGATCAGTCTGATCTGGTGAGACTTTTTTTGCGGGAGGAACCCGAGGAACACGAAGCGTGACAGGTCGAAGCCGGTACAGATGAGCGCGGCCAGCACTGCCGAAGCCCCGGGTATCGGGCTTACTTCAATGCCTGCTTCGATCGCTTTGGCGATGAGCAGAGAGCCAGGATCGGAGATGCCAGGCGTTCCTGCGTCCGAGACGAGTGCCAGGTCGTGCTCATTCAGCTGCTCGACGATCTGGTCGACCCGGTAGAGCTGTGAATGGGCGTGGTAGCTCTGGATCGGGGTATGGATATCGTAGTGTGAGCAGAGCTTGCGGGTATGGCGGGTGTCCTCGGCCAGGATAGTATGCACGTTCTTCAGTGTGTCGATGGCACGTGGGGAGATGTCGCCGAGGTTTCCGATGGGGGTGGAGACGATGTAGAGCATGGGAGAGTGGTAGTAAGTAGTTGGTAGCTGGGAGGTGACATTGAACAAACATCAGAAATTGTGTCATTCCTGCGAAGGCAGGAATCAATTATTGTACAATGATCAAACAGAGACTCAGGCGATTCCTGCCTTCGCAGGAATGACAGTATACAGGGATTTCCAGTTTGTTATGCTCAGTTCCTGAGCCCTAGCTGTCGGTTGGAGCCTTTGGGCTGTCAGTGCTCTTTCGATGGCCTGTTTGTCGAGCTTCAGTTCGTGAGCGAGCAGCGATGCCAGCTGCTTTCGTTTCTGGCCATAGCCGGTGCGCAGTAATCGGAAGAATGTCTCCCGTTCTTCCTTTGTCACCTGGTATGCTTCGGGTCGTGGCTTGATCACGATGATGGAGGAATCGACCTGGGGAGCCGGGAAAAAACAGTTAGGCGACACTCTTGCTTCTATACGCACATCAGCGAAGTACTGGACCGAGCAGGCGAGCAGGTTCATGTCCGGTGGCTCGGCGAGCAGCCGTTCGGCCACGTCGCGCTGTACCAGCAGGACGAGCAGGCTGGGCGGGGTGTCGGTCTCCAGGAACTGACGGAGCAGGTGGCCGGTGATATTGTAGGGGATGTTGGCGACAAGTTTAAATTCCTCCTGCCTCCCTTTCATAAAGGGAGGATACTTAGCCAGCAATTCTTTGATCGTCAGGTCGAGGATGTCGCCGTGGACGATCGTGGTGTTGGGATGAGCGGTGAGGGTCTCGGTCAGCAGGGGGAGCAGAAAACGGCTTTTTTCGACGGCTATGACGTGCTGAACCTCGGGTGCGAGGAACATGGTGAGATTGCCGACGCCGGAGCCGATCTCGATCACCCGGTCGTCCGGGGTCAGTTCGGCCGCTGCGGTGATCTTGTCAAAGATGTTCTGGTCGATGAGGAAATTCTGGCCGAGTCGTTTGTCCGGGCGGATATCATGTTCGGCGAATAGTTCCTGGAGTCGGGAGCGGGTCAGCATCAGAGCAGTTCCTCTACAGTGACATAGGTGGTGCCGGTATAGCGGGCCATGCCGAGATCGAGAAAGGCGGAGCGGTTCAGGTCGATGACGCGTTCGGGGTGTCGGGTGCGGTCTGGTCCATAATCATTGATGCGGACGATGACCGAACGGCCTGTGTCCAGACTCGTGACCCGCACGTAGGTGCCGCGGGGGAAGGTCGCACTGGCGGCGGTCATGCCATCGGCTGGATTCTGATACCAGCTGGCATAGCCTTCTTCACTGTCGCCGATGATGATGCGGGTGCCCTGAGTGATGATCTCCTCTACCGGTTCACTGATAACCGCGGTGGAGAGGGCCTCTTCTGATTCAATCTCGCCATCGGCGATGATCCTCTTGACCGTGACCTCCCGGGTCCCGGTCTGCCCTTGCTGCGTCTCTATGTCCTCGATGATCGAGAGCGAATCATCCTGTATATAGGATGTAGTATACGGGATAGCTTCCGGGATCACAGCAATCTCTTCGACGATCCGCACAATATGGACTATCTGATTCGGCTGGAGGATCTGCCGCAGATCCGCGTCAATCCGGTCCAGCGGGTTCAGCGAAATGGCGTGTGACGTCAAAAGAGCCTGTACCGGCATGGCAAATATGACATCTCCGATCTCCAGTCCATCGACGACGATGGCGACGGGGAAGCGATGGCGGATACTGATCGTCTCATACGGGCTGATGGCATGACCGGCGGCAGGTGTCACGGAAGCATTGCCGGCATATGCTACATCCCACTGGGCTAGTGCCTGCTCGACCGTCGGCCGATTGGTCGTGGTCTCCAGCACGTAGCCGTCCACGTCCAGGGTCACGGGAATAGAAGGAAGGCCAGTTCTGGCAGGCAGAGGCGGGGTCGGCTGCGGCCAGTACCAGAACAGCGCGGTCACACAGGCGAAAAGTACGAGGAAGCCGAGAGCTGGTCTCAGCAGGCGTGTAGGCAAATCCGGAGTTTCATTTGGAAGTGAAACCATACTATTGTACCATGTGGTCAGTTACCGGCAAAACAGGTAACCCATGGTTAAAATCATGGGTTACCAAGGCTGGGCGGCCTACGTGACACTGTGGTATACTTAGATGATCACCAGACCAAAGAAGCAAATAATCAAATAATCAAAAGATCAAAAAATCCATGAAAAATTATTACAAGATCCTCGAGATCGCGAGAAATGCGACGGCAGACCAGATCAGAGACGCTTTTCACTCCCTGGCCCAGAAGTACCATCCGGACCGTAACCCTGGAGATGAGGGTGCCAAACGGAAATTCCAGGAGATCAATGAAGCCTATCAGGTACTGAAGGATCCGCAGAAAAAAGCGGCGCACGACCTCGATCTGCAGCGCTATGAGCAGCAGGGGGCAGCACCGGCAACTGCCGCGGGTCAGCAGCGGCCTAGTTTTGACGATAGCGCCTACAGACCCCCTGAGTATTATCAGAACGGTGGAAAGGTTCGGAAGCCCCGGATCATACCACTCTGGCTTCGCCGGATCCTGCAGTTCATCCAGATCATCAGCCGGATCCTCATCGGCGGGGTCATCGGAACTGGCTTGATCGGGATCAGAGGGCTGATCCTCGGAGATATCGCATCGGTCAGCCTGGCTCTCTGGATCTGGGGACTGGTATCGGGCAGTCTGCTGGGACTCACCCTGCCGCAGGAAAACCAGCTGGAGCGCATGCTGCGCACCAAATTCAGAGACGGCTATAGTTTTGCCAAAAGCCTGCTGTCCGGAATGGCAGGTGCTTTCTGGGGAGCGGTCATCGCTGACACTCTGGCGTATCAGTTCGATCTGCAGAGCGACGCAGCCGTGCAGATCGGGTCGCTCGTCGGCTGTGCCGTCATCGGCTCCATCGCCAATATCGAGGCGTTCTGGACCAAGATTCGTCTGCCCAAGGCCTATTTTGAACTGTTTTTCTACACGGTCCGCATGCTCACGATCGCGGCTGTTCTGGCGGGAGCGGTCGTCGCGGTCACCGGAGGTATCGGCTTCATCACCGGCGGAGCGGCTCTCTGGCCTGCGCTCTATTTCGGTGGCCTCTGCGGTTTGATCGTCGGGAGCATCGCGCCCTCTGACCTGTTGGCCTATGCCCGGTATGCGAGCGCCTATGTGGGCAAAGTGATTGTCCTGGTCCTGGTCATCGCCGGTCTGCTGATCGGATTTGGCCTGGGGATCTGGCTCAGAGAGCCGATACTGGGCGCGTTGGGGCTGGGTTGATAGACTATAGCAAGAGACCTCACCCTGCCCTCTCCTGAGAGGAGAGGGAAACCAACTGCCCGGTGTCGATATATAACAAAAAAGGCGTCCGCTTGAGCGAGACGCCTTTTTTTGACCAATAGTCAGTTGAGACTAATACTCCGGCATGGGAGGAGCAGGGGTCTTGGAAGGTTCGGGCAGATCGACGACGATCGCTTCGGTGGTCAGGAACATGGCGGCCACGGAGGCGGCGTTCTCGAGGGCAGAACGGGTCACCTTGGTCGGGTCCACGATACCGGATTTGATCATGTCCTCGAGCTTGCCGGTCAGGACATTGTAGCCGGTGCCCTTGGGGGCCGCGAGCACTTCGGCGACGACCACGGCACCTTCGCGTCCAGCGTTCTGGGCGATCTGACGAAGCGGCTCTTCGAGTGCACGGCGGAGAATGTTGACGGCGGTTTTTTCTTCGTCGTTATCAGCTTTGACCTTGTCCAGCGAGGAGATGGCGTTGACGAGGGCCACACCACCACCGGGTACGACGCCTTCTTCCACAGCGGCACGGGTAGCGGACAGGGCATCTTCGATGCGGTGTTTGCGTTCCTTGAGCTCGACCTCTGTGGCTGCACCTACCTTGATGACGGCGACGCCGCCGGCCAGCTTGGCCAGACGTTCCTGGAGTTTTTCACGGTCAAAGTCGGACTTGGTGTCCTCGATCTGGACCCGGATCTCGTCGATACGGGACTTGATCTTCAGGGCATCGCCGCGGCCTTCGACGATCGTGGTGCTGTCCTTGTCTGATCTGACCTTGCGGGCGGTGCCGAGGTCGGCGGGGGTGACGGAATCGAGTTTGCGGCCGAGTTCCTCTGTGATGACAGTGCCGCCGGTGAGGACTGCGATGTCAGCGAGCATGGCTTTGCGACGATCGCCGAATCCGGGGGCCTTTATGCCCAGGACCGAGATGGTGCCGCGGAGTTTATTGACCACCAGGGTGGCCAGAGCTTCACCTTCGATGTCCTCAGCGATGATCACGAGCGGTTTGCCCGCTTTGGCGGTCATTTCAAGCGTGGGGAGGATCTCGGCGATGGCGGTGATCTTCTTGTCGGTGATGAGGATGGAGGGATTTTCCAGAACAGCTTCCATGCGGGCGCTGTCGGTGATCATGTAGGCGGACATGTAGCCGCGGTCGAACTGCATACCTTCGGTGTATTCCTTGGACAGACCGGTGGACTGGCCTTCTTCGACGGTGATGACGCCGTCCTTGCCGACTTTGTCCATGACGTCAGCGATGAGATCGCCGACTTCCTTGTCCGCTGCGGAGATAGAGGCTACCTGGGCGATCTCTTCCTTGGTGGTGACGGTCTTGGCCTGTTTTTTCAGCTCTTCCACAACAGCCTTGACGGCCTTCTGGATGCCGGCTTTCATGAGCATGGGATTGGAACCGGCGGTGACGTTCTTGATACCTTCGACGATGATGGCCTCGGCGAGGATGGTGGCGGTCGTGGTGCCGTCGCCTGCGATATCATTGGTCTTGGTCGCGACTTCCTGCACGAGCTGGGCGCCGAGATTCTCGAACGGATCCTCGAGTGAGATCTCCTTGGCAATGGTGACGCCGTCATTGGTGATGGTGGGGGCGCCGAACTTTTTGTCGAGGATGACATTGCGGCCCTTGGGGCCTACCGTGATCTTGACCGCGGCGGCGAGCTTCTGAACTCCCGCCAGCAGCGCACGGCGTGCTTCTTCATTGTACTTCAGCTGTTTTGCCATAGTACGTTACTCCTGGTAAATATGATTATTCTACGATGGCGAGAATGCCGTCTTCGTCAATGATATAGAACTCGTCCTTGCCGTCCTTGATCTCGGTGGTCGAGTACTTCTTGAACAGCACTTTGACGCCGGGCTTGAGCGCGGGGTCCATGGGGATCTTGTGTCCGTCCTTGCCGGTCTTGCCGGGTCCGACTGCGATGATCTCGCCCTTCTGGGG
>CAYOQW010000033.1:0-9017 GCA_964406175.1 uncultured Candidatus Saccharibacteria bacterium | reverse complement strand
CTTCCAGATCGACCGAAAAATCAAGTTCATGGTCAGCATCAAATTTTGCCCGCTGGTCCTCGGTCAGAATATCTGTGACCATGGTGTGCAGCTGGTCCCGCTCCAGGATCGGGTAGTCAGTTTTTATCAGCTGACCATGCACCCGCACAATAGGCTGCACCCCGACCGTGAGGTGCAGGTCCGAGGCCTTCTGTCTGGCTGCGTAGACTAGCAGTTCTGCAATTTCCATGATCATTCCTCCAGAAGTAATCGCTTGCCGCAGACTGCGCAATACCGCGCCGAAGCAGACAGCGTCGTTTTACAAAAACGGCATCGGATCGACTTTTCACCCCGTTGAACATACCCGGTTTCGCCAAAGGCTAACAGTGCTGCTGGTCTGGTTTTGGAGAGAGCGGCCATCTCCTGACCCAAGGCCTGTTTCTGGGATTCCAGCTCGGCTATGGCATGACCCAGTTCCTGGACCTGACGTTCTGAAGCGGCGATATCGCCGCGTTTGCTGTAGACCGTCTCCCCGATGGACTGGAACTCCCGGGCGATCCTGCGTTCGACGGCTGCCAGGCGCGACCGCAACTGCCTCTTTTTGAGAAAAGTGCGGAAAGCAAAGATGAGATTGGCAAAGCCGGCTTGAAAAAATCTGATCAGCAGCATGGTTCTCTATCCTCGTACATCAGAGGGCGAACAGGTCGCCCAGAGACGAATAATCCAGATACCAGGAATTCTTGACCGCCAGCAGATGGGCGACATCATTAAAAATTATTGACCGCTCGCGTCCCTCCAGAATTATCTTGGCCTCTCCGGTGATGCGCACCCGGGCTTCGGTTTTGGTATTTTCAATGGTTTTGAATTTAAGCCCGGAATACTGCACCCGGACATTGGGCTGGAGCAGAAGTTCAATATTGAACCCCAGTCCCTGATCTCGCTGATCAGGCGAAACGAACTCAAGCGCCTTGTCCTTGTTGTGGTCTGCCAGCGCAGCATAGAACGATTCTACCGTACCTGAGGGATCAGGAAGATTGAACCGGCGCCAGGTAGCGACACTGGCCCAGACAGCACCACCCACGATCAGCCCGATGAGCAGGACAAAAGGCAGAGGACGAGCAAAAAAACTCAAAAGTCTGAGGTTTTTTTTGATCACGCTGGCCTGAGGAGCGGCAATGCCGCAGTCAGGACAGGTCTGTTCAGAAGACGCCAGCTGGCGTCCGCATTGGATACAGAACATAGGTTCGTTCTACAACTGGATTAGATAGGCGGAAGCGCTGGCTTGGCCGGAGGCGCTGCGATCTCTCCGGCTTTCTTGCCGCCCGAGAGATTCTGACGTTCATGGTCGAGCATGAGCTGCAGGAGATCTTCGGCTGTGGCAGGTGCCTCGGTATTGACATCCTTGTAGTGGTCCACCTGGTCAAAAAGGAGACGCTGTACGTCCTGCGGCCGGTATACTTCTTCGAAAACGATATCTCCCGTCGGTCCGGAAGTATGAATGATGACATTCCCGTAATTAAAGATCGTCGGCATGATGCCCTTGATCTCATAGATGACATCCTGCACATGATCAAGCGGCGATTCGCCGACCGTCCGGTGGAACAGCCCGTTCTGGGTCACATCCACGATCCGGATCGAGGTCACCAGATAGATGTCCAGATACCAGTCCAGATAGTTGTATACCACGAAAAAAATACCGAACGCCGCCCATATGATCGCCCCGCCCCAGATATACTGGCTGGGGATATCGATAAAGCTCAGCTGCCGACTGATCCAGAGCCAGAGCAGCAGCGGGATGATACATACCAGAAGTGCAAACCCCAGAGGCTTGATCTGCGTGATCCAGTGCCGTCTGAGCACCAGAATGACCTCCTCACCCTTCTTCTGCCCTTTGAATGTGTATTTTTGAACGGCCATCGATTCACCTGTCTCTAGTAGTTATCCCTGATTGGTGGCATAGAGCTCTTCTTCGCTCGCCGGTGAAATATTGGAAAGCAGCACATCCTCGAGGATCAAGCTCTTCTGCTTGAAGACCGGCCCGAGCTCGCGCTCCATGGCTGCCTCGACCTCGGATTGGCGGGAAAAAATATCCATATTGGTATAGCTGGAGATGATCATGCGGATCCGGCTGCGGGTGATGGGCCGGATGATCTTTTTGACAAAGTCATCCCCGATATTTTCCCACAGACTGGCAGCGTCCTCAGCATTGATACGGAACAGGATCGTGCCCTGGATCGCCACAGGGCGGTCGTCCACCGTGAGCGCGATGATATCGCGGTCGCCGATCACGAGCTCATTTGCGACATTGAACCCCTTCTTGATGGGGTATTCCTGGATCTGGGTATTGAACAGCTTGGCCTTCTGCCAGAAGGGGATCTTCAGGTGCAGTCCTGGCTTGTGGACCTTTTTCAGAACCCCGCGTCCGCGGTCATACACGCAGGCGATATGGCCGGGCGGGACAGAAATAAAAAAGTTACCCAGGATATCATCGATGATGACCGAGGTGACCAGTTTTTCGAGCATGGAAAGCCAGCAAATAGAGGTAATCGCACCTCGAAAAGTGTAGCACAATTACCTCAGGAGCAAAAGCAGGACAGACGAACTGGGGGCTGATACAGGGCACCAGAACCCATGGAGACTAAGAATCCTCCCAAGGGTCTCCCCATTCTCCTGGGAATACAGGCAACCCAGATGCCTTGCCTTTATCCCTCCCTGCTGATGGGTCCTCAGTTGATCTATCGAGCTCAAGACTCAGAGCCTCCATACCGCTTCGTAGTTTATTCTGCTCCCCGTATACTGTGCAGTAGAATATGGGTGGATAGGGAGACACCAAACGGAGGGCAGGTACATGACAAAGGAACGGAAGAGTTACGAGGCAGAGTTCAAGTTGCGGGCAGTGATGGAAAGTTTTCAAAGGGACACGACAATCGAAGCCGTCTGCCGCAAACACCAGATCAGTTATTCGATGCTGGATCGGTGGCGGAAAAAGTTCCGGGAAAAGGCAGCAGAGATCTTTGGCGATCAGCGTAATCCTGCGAGTAGAGCCCGTGCAAAAGGGTATGCTCCAGGGGAATCACCGGACGACCTGAAACGACTGATTGGTCATCTGGCGGTGGAGAACGATATACTAAAAATAGCCTCGGGGTTGTTGGGCTTAAAGTAGGAAGAAAGCTGGAGATCGCCTGCGAGATCAACCAGAAAGCCGACAACCCATACTCTAAAAGGCAGATAGCTCAGGCATTGGGATTTGGCCGGAACAGCTACTACTATCAATCAAAGTTAGCCATGAAAGACAAACTTGTGGCCAACAAGATAGAGACATGGCATCAGGAAGACGACACTCTCGGGTATCGAAAATTGGCTGTGCTAATGGAAGTAAATCACAAAAAGGCACGTCGCATCATGCACAAATATGGGCTAAAGGCCAGGAGACAGCCGAAAGCCTACAAGTACCCGGGAAAATCATCCACCGTGTATCCCAACCTGCCAAAAGATGAGGCATTGGTTCCGTGGGTGGAGTTTGTGTTCTCTGATATCTTCGAGTTCAAACTCAGAGATGGAACAAAAGTGCGTGGTTGCTTTGCCCTGTTAAAAAAGACGAGACAGGTATTGTCGCTTGTTTTCGACTACTCAATGCGGGCAACTCTCGTGGTAGATACCATCGAACGGATCGACTTCGTAGATTCCATGACGGTATTCCATACTGATCAGGGAAAACAGTTTGGAGCCAAGATAACGTATGAGGCTCAGATGAAAAAGGGGTTCCTGCTCTCCATGAGCAGGGCGGGCACACCAACGGATAACCCTTTTGCCGAACGCTTTGCAGGGCTGTTCAAACTGGCGGTGGTCAAACGTTACAGCTACGCCACTTTGGGTAACTTCCTGGAGCAGGCGGAACGCTGGGTCAACTTCTACAATCAAACCCGTCCACATGAGGGACTGGAACAGCTTTCACCGAATCAATTCGCACTTCAGAATAATTACCCATCTGTCCCTTATTTACCCCTGTTTTCGTGTACTAATTTCGGGGAGCTTGACACTCAACAACAGACCAAGAAAGCGGCATGGTTTTCGCACCCCGATCGAGGTCTACCATTTACTCACTCAAAGAAAGGCTGTTGTTGCACTTGACTCTAGAATGTAGGCACTCCCTGCCTAGATTTGGTATACTGCGCTCGCAATACGAGGCTGAGGAGGTATGAGTATCGGAGGGGAAGAAATAATAACCTCACCCTGCCCTCTCCTCTCAGGAGAGGGAAAACCTTTGCACTCGTGAACACGCCAACTCGTTAACCCGTTAACTCCGAGCACCCCATGCACGAAGCACAATTCTATGAAAAACTTGCGGACAAAAAAGCCCATTGCCACCTGTGTGCCCACCACTGCGTGATCAAGAACAGTCAGCGGGGCATCTGCGGCGTCCGGGAAAACCAGGGCGGTACGCTCTACACCCTGACGTATAACCGCCTCATCTCCGCCGTGGTCGACCCGGTGGAGAAGAAGCCACTTTATCACTTCCTGCCCGGCAGTCAGGTCTATTCCTTTTGTACCGTCGGGTGCAACTTCGGCTGCATGTTCTGCCAGAACGCCGACATCTCCCAGGCCGGCAAGAGCCATGACGGATCTGATGAACGGCCTGCCATCCTCGGTGACGACTTCCCGCCCGCCTCTATCGTAAACCAGGCGCTGAAGAGTGGCTGCCAGAGCATCGCCTACACTTTTTCCGAGCCGACCGTGTTCTATGAGTACGCATTCGATACCGCGAAACTCGCAAGCGAAAAAGGATTGAAGAACGTGTTCGTGACCAATGGTTACATCACCGAGGAGCCTCTCCAGAAGATCGCTCCGTATATCCAGGCAGCAAATATCGACCTGAAGTCATTTTCTGACGATTTCTACAACCGCACCTGTAAGGCCCGGCTCCAGCCAGTGCTCGAGACCATCCAACGTATGCACGACCTGGGAATCTGGATCGAGCTGACCACCCTGCTCATGGTCGGGGAAAACGACAGCCCGGACGAGATCCGGGAGCTCGCCCGCTGGATCGCTAATATCTCCAAAGACATTCCCTGGCATGTAAGTGCCTTTCACCCTGCCTACAAAATGCAGGACCTGCCGCCCACCCCTGCCAGGAACATCAGTCAGGCGATCGAGATCGGCCGTGCCGAGGGCCTGCGCTATACCTATGCCGGTAATGTCGGCGGTGATGAACACCAGAACACCCTGTGTCCCGCCTGCCAGCAGGTCCTCATCGAACGCACTGGCACCTACCAGGTGACCTCGCATCTGAAAAAAGCGGTCTGCCCCAACTGCCATGAGCCAGTCGCGGTCATACTTTGAGTTTTCTTCGCCGTTGCGCCATTGTCCGCCGGATACTATACTACCGGTGACCTACCTAACTCTATGAGTTCACCTCATGAAACAACTCACGCGGATCGGAACTCTCTGCCTCTGCGTGTCATTCCTGATGAACCTGCTCAGTGCCACACGGCCAGCTCAGGCAGCGGTTCATCAGTTCTATGATGCGAGTGTGGAGATCAGCGACTCTCTGCCCGCGGCTCCGTGCAACTGGACCTTTGACATGATGAATGTCCAGGCGATACAGCCAGGTGGATACCTGACCATCACGCCCCAGGTCGGTGAATTCACCATACCTGTCGGCACGACCTTTACGGACCTCGATCTCTCGATCGGCGGCCTCGATCAGCCCCTGTCTGCTACCCCCGGCACGGGTGCAGGCAGTGCCTGGGGTGTCACGGTAGTACCCGGTCAGACCGGCTCGTTCACGCTGACCAATAATGACACCGACACCGTCGCCCCTGATTCCCGTTTCATCATCGAGATAGGCACCCAGGCGGCCTTCGGCTCTGCCGGCACCCACCAGATCGACAACCCCATCAAGATCAATACTGCCGGCTCGGCTGATATCTGGCGGGTCGACGTGTCATCCTACAACGCCGCCGACATAGAACAGGACTACATCACGCTCCTCATCGCCACTATCGAACACGTCCTCATGTATGCCGGCCCCATGCCGCACATGACCTTTGAGATCTCGGCCATCACGGCTCCCAATGGCGGCGATATCTCGGTATCTGAGATCAACTGGCGCGGTCTCACCGCCCTGACGCCCAAGACCGCCGTACTGCGGGTCAAGGTGAACACGGATGCCCAGAACGGCTTCATCGTCTACATCAAGCAGGACCACAACATGGTCCATGACGAAGACCCGACCATCGACATCGACCAGATCAAGACCGCTGGTGTAGTCGGGTCCAACGACGTCCCGGTCGCCTGGTCGTCCCCAGCCGGCACTACCATCGGCGTCGACACCGGATTCCTCGGCTACACCACGTCCGACATCACGCTCAATATCTCCGGTAACGGTGTCAACCGCTTCGTCAATGCCACTCGCTACAGCGCGCTCACCACCTCGTCCGAGGAGATCCTCTACCACCCCGAAGCCACCCAGTCCGATCTCGAAGGCCAGGACTACGCCAACATCACCTTCCAGATCGAGGTCAACAACCTCCAGGCCTCCGGCAACTACTCCAACGACCTGATCTTCATCGCCAAGCCGGTATTCTAGCAGTAGATCACCCCAGGGGTACTGCCTCAGCCATGTGTCTTCGCAGGAACGCCTCGATCCCATAAGCCAGCAGCAGTCCGCCTGCGATATCGATGCTGTAGTGACCACGGGCCAGTAACAGCGACACGGCGATCACGAGTACGATAAGACCTGACAGCACCTTTAATAGCGGTGCTGTCTTTTGGTGTATGAACAGAAAGAAGAGGAACGAACTGCCGATATGGCCGGACGGGAAATAGCCGTTGATGCCCAGTGTAGTGAGAAACCCGGACTGTACACCTTCACCCAGCGGATTGCCCATAGGGGTCAGGGGCAGCAGCAGGCCACGCAGACCGTAGAGCAGTCCCAGGCCGACCAGATATCTGGGGGCGTGCAGGCGGTCGTGCCGGACCACATACCAGACAAAAACAACATAGGCGAGCAGGGCAGCACCGTCAGCCAGGTATTCGAACCAGTCTATCCGGGGCAGCAGGGAGAACAGCAGGTCGCTGCTGACCGGCCGGTTCGGGACCAAAAACGGGATACAGACATCGATCGCCAGAGATGTAAGCATCCCGGCGAACGCAGCAGCAAACCCAAAGAGCAGACGGCGCCGATAGTCGTTCATCGGATGATCTCCTGTGGTATCGTAAAGATTTTGATCGGCCGTGCAGGTATGATGACCGGTTCAATCCCTGCGCTAGTATGACAGGCCGCAAGCGTCAGGTCGGTACGCGACGTCCCGCTCTGGCTGCGGGTCCCCTCGCCATCCAGGGATGCAGAGTAAAGCTCGACCCAGGCGGTCTCGTAGGACGTGTAGCTCGTCATGGCATCCGACGCCATCTCGACAGACCAGACGGAAGTCGTGGACGACCGGGACGGCTGACGGACCATGGGTAGCTCGGTCCAGTCGGTCAAACCTGTCGAACTTTTGTCCTGAAGGCGGTACCACAAAGCGACACTAGCGACCCCTTCCGGGTCGGCAGCTTGAACGTCAACCGTCACCGACATCGCCCCGCAGCCGGTGCCCCGATAATAGAAAGCGTCGGTCGAGAGGGTCTGTTCGCCGAACGAGGGACCCACCTTGATCGCTGGCTGCACCTGAATGATCTCGGGAATAACCGGGACGCTGATCGGCTGAAGAATGACGGTTTTCGTTTTTTCCACCAGGAACTGCACGTCACTCTTATCACCCCAGGTGCCTTCCGCGTCCTGACCGCGGACGGCGATCAGATACAGCCCCTCTGCCGTCGGGGTCCAGGTATACCGGACAACAGCCAGGGTCGGCGCCGCATCCGGTTTCGTGGTCAACACAACTGCGTCGTTGATGCTGAGCTCCACAGCCGCGACGCCGGTCGAGACATTGGTATGGGTCACGATCTCGTAGGCTGCGAGTGGCAGATGGTCACCCTCGAACGGCGCGTCGACCCAGGACTGTATGTGCAGCGTCGGAGGATCGAACAGAACGACCGTACGCTTGCCGGACGTACAACCAGTGCTGAATAAGAGGACGAAAGCCGCACAACACAGAGCCAAGGTTTTCTTGTTCATGGTCAGTTCGCCGTAAGGGGTATCTGGACCGGTCCGAGCGAGTCAGTAGAGATCAGGCAGGCACTCATCATGTTGGGGTCGCAGGCGGTGATCCGCGCATCGACCTCGATCGTGCCGCCCCAATAGAGCAGCCACCAGTCGTCATAGTAGTACTGTGGCCAGCCGTCGCGGTACTCCACCGTGGTCCAGCCACCCATGAGCTCCTTGTGCCCCGGTACCCAGTACTCGGGTGCCACCAGTGAGAACGGCAGGATGACGCTCTCTCCAGCCGCCAAAGGCGGGATCGAAGCACTGGTGCTTTTGAACACTTCGGCCGCGAGCGGCTCCGTGATGGTCATGCTCTCATCGTAGGGCGGGATATTGATGATCCGGCCGCCGACCGGGCCGGCATTGGTGCCGTCGTACCGGACAGAGAGTGCGTAGCTGTTCTTGAACATCTCGTACCCGTCATCCGCCACGATCGGCGTTGCGTTCCGGGTGACCTCGATCATCGCCACTGCCGATGCATACTGAGCCCGGGGATCCGCATGTGCGGTCACCCCGGCCGGGAGGCAAAGCGGTTCGATCCCTTCGTTGTGCGCCTGCCCTGCATCCATACAGCCCGGGTTCGTATCCCTGGTCGTCTCCAGCGCTTCACTCAAGCCCTGCTTGATCAGCTCCTTGCAGGCCACGTCTGGACAGCCGGCCTGTTCGGCCAGGGTCGCTGCGACATAGTCAAAACCTTCGTTCATGAGCTGGTCGAAATTCGGCAGGCTGGGCGGTATTCCGAGCGCGATCATGCCCATGTCGAGCCCGGCGGCCAGAGCAGCTTCACACTCCGAACTGCCCCCGCAGACGAGGCCGCCAACCGCGCTAACGATGCCATTTTTCAGAGCATTGTAAGCTTCCGATATCCAGCCGACGCCGCTGGATACAAAAT
>CAYOQW010000032.1:0-9031 GCA_964406175.1 uncultured Candidatus Saccharibacteria bacterium | reverse complement strand
CCCTTTCCCTACCATACCTTTGGACTACGTGTCTAGTTTACGGGGTACCTGCCAAGCGTATGACTTTGAAGTAATTCATGATATCTCGACCGACCATGGCAACATTGACCATGTCATTGTGTGCCAGCACGGAGTATTCACGATTGAAACGAAAACGCGCAGTCACCATAAAAATGCAGTGGAGAATGTCCACTATAATGGTACATCTCTGACCGTACATGGAGTAGACGAAAGTAAGATACTTCACCAAGCAAGCGGTCAAGCCAGGTGGCTTAGTCAGAAGCTCAATTTACTGAACAATGTTCCTATCTGGGTACAGCCGGTAATCGTATACCCTGGATGGTGGGTAGACAGCCATCCGGTGAGCCCAAAGACCAGACCATGGGTACTCAACCCAAAAATGCTACCAGAAATCATAAGTAATGAACCGAAGGTTTATTCTCTTTCAGATGTAAAGGAAATCAGGGAACGCATAGTGAACATGCTGTAATAATTTTTCTTTTTACTTTCTGGATTCCCGTTTTCACGGGAATGACATCTTAATCCAACCATACATACTACCCAAAGAAAGAACCAGCCCTTCGACTACGCTCAGGGCTGGTTCTTTCAGATGTCTATACGCTGACCACTAGATGCTTGCTGGCGGTCTGGCGGCCATGGGCGGTGCTGTCTGGGCAGATGGCGCTACTGCCGGGGTCGCTGGCTTGGTGTCTTTCGTATCCATCATGGTGCTGATCTTCTGGATGATCTGCTCCGGGGTCATGGGTTTTTCCTTGGGGGCTAGGGCGAAGTGATGTTTGATCTTGGTCATCACCTGATCGATCGCAGGGTCGAGCTTGGACTGCTCGAGGCGGAAGCCAGCTGCGGTCTTGTGCCCGCCGCCACCGAACAGGGCAGCGATCTCATTGGCATTGTAGACCGGGGTGGTACGGATGCTGCCGCGGACCGTGCTTGCTGGATATTCATAGAGCAACAGGGCGATCTTGGCTTCCGGCACATTGGAGATGAGGTCATTGAGCGCAACCTCGGCCTGCTCGGGCAGAGAGCCGGTCTCTTCGAAATCTTCCAGGCTCACCGTGGCCCAGACGATGCCCTCTTCCTTTTCAAAACGGATATGAGAGAGCACGCGGCCCCAGAGCTGGAGGGTGGAGACGGATTTGGTGCGGTAGATATTGTCGACCACTTCCTGGAGTCTGCCACCTTTGTCCATCAGTTCGCCTGAGATCGCGAAAGATTCTGCGGTGGTGGACAGGTGCTGGAAGCTGCCGGTATCGGTGACAATAGCGAGCAGCAGGGCGGTCGCGGTGTCAGCATCGATCTCGACCCCGGCGTGCTGCAGGAGACGATAGATGATCTCACCGGTCGAGGGAGCCTGGTCATTGATGATCTGGAGCGTACCGAACCGGGTATTGGACGAATGATGGTCGATATTGAGCAGGCTGACCTCGCCCAGGTAGTCCTGGTACTGCTCGTAGAACTTGCCGAGCATCTTCAGCTCCGGAGTGTCGACCGCGATGACGAGGTCGAAATTCGGTTTGCCGTAGGTAGGATGGACATCCTCCAGACGGAACCGGCCGGAGACGGGCGAGATGACGAGGCTGAGTACATGGTCATTCAGATTGTAGCTGACCTTGTCCACCTCGGCGGTCGTACAGTCCACCCGGATCACCAGGTCCATGGACCCGAGCTCCTTGACCGCATCCTTGACCCCGGGGACAAAGTTGAACTTGTCCGGAATGACATCGAGGCAGAGGAATGACGCATTGAGATCAAGCTTTTTCAGGGACCGGAGGAGAGCCACAGCGCTGCCGATGGCATCTCCGTCCGGCTGACTATGCGTGACGATGAGTATGTTTTTCTTGCTTTTTATGAGCTCAAGGGCTTTTTGGTACTCTTCGACGACGATCATAATCACCTCTATCTACGGGGAACAAAGTAAGTACGATACAACTAGCCCTTCAGCTGGCGGCGGCGCTTGATGATGACGAAGCCGATGTAGGAGGCGAGCACGAGAGCCACGATGATGCCGGCCATGGCGAGGTCGCTACCGGTGCTGGTCAGGACCGAGACGAAGGAGGAGGCGCCGAGGACGGTACCAGCGGGGATATACACGGTGGCTGAGGCCTGGGCGGTGATAGTGCCGACCTGGGCGATGGCGACGTTGGTGTAGTAACCGGGATCAGCGGCGGCCTGGGTCCGGTAGACGATGGTGGCGGTCTGTCCGGCTGCGAGGCTGATACCGCTCCAGGTGAGTACCTGGGGAGTAGCGGTCGCGGTGTAGGCGGGCTCGGAGACGATGCCGTTCACAGTCGCACCGGTCTGATAGACGAACCGGGGAGCAAGCGTATCAACGAGGCTGATACCGGTGATGGTCTGAGCGGTAGGATTGCTGATCACGATGGTGTAGGTGACGATGGATTCAGGAGTGATGGTCGTCGCGTTGGCTGACTTCACAACCGTGAGCTGAGGAGCATCGGCGGTGACCGTGACGGTCGCCTGGGCGGTATCGAGGGTCTTGCCGGCCTGGTCCGCGAGGACCGCGAGGTTGACGTGCGTGCCGACGACCGTGGAGGCCAGAACAGGATAGGTGATGGTGACCACATGTCCGGCCGGGACCGAGATGCTGGACCAGACGAGGCGTTCTCTGGTGCTGCCGACCATGGGCAAGGGTTCAGAGACGACTCCGTCGACCCGGGCTCCGCTGGTGTAATTGAATCCTGCGGGCAGGAGGTCATTGATCGAGAGACCCGTGGCATCAAAGGTGCCGGTGTTGCGGATACTGAGGGTGTACATGACGGTGCGTTCAGCTGCGGTGCCGCTGGAACGGACGGTCGAGGGGGTGACCGACTTGGTCAGGTTGAGCTCGGGCTGACCGATGGTGACGGTGGCATGATCGCCAGCTTCGACCACGGTGTAGGGCAGATAATCATCAGCCCAGGCGTGCATCTCATTGTAGCCCTGACCGACGGCGGTGGCACGGTAATTGACGAGGAAGGTGATGGAGCTGCCGACGTTCAGGCTGGCGATCGGATCGACAGCGACGGTGCGGGGATCATCGCTCTGATCGGGCAGAGCAACGGTGCCGTAGCTCCAGGAGAGGTCGCCCGAGGGATTGATCGTGAGAGCGGGAGTGAGCCAGCTCTGATGAGCGCCTGTGGTCTCGAGGACCGTGGTGGGCTGAGCCACACCCTGGACCGAAACGAAGTCGAGGACATTGGTCGTCCAGATATCTTCCAGCTTGAGGTTGAAGACGGGCTTCTCCCCGGCATTGGTGAGGGTGATCTTGAACTGGACGTCCTGGCCGACTGCGGTCACAGGATCCGTGGTCAGGGTCTTGTCGACCGTGATCTCGGAATGATAGACATTGACGTTCACGGTGTCACCATAGATGTTGGTGAGGGTGAAATCACCAGTTGAGGGCCAGGTGCTGGCGTCCTTGATGGTCACATCAAAGGTACGGGACTGGCTGCTCTGGGCATTGACCATGGTGGCGGGCCAATTGATGACATTGGCGCTGAGCGAACCGCTGTGGGAGATGTTGCTGATCGTGCCGTATTGATTGATATCAGCGACATCGTCCTGGAACACGAAACCGAAGACGGCACGGGCGCCGTTGTTGTTCACGGTCAGGGTATAGCGGACCGTTTCGCCGTTGCGGACGGAGCGGTTGACCGCTTCACCATTGAGGAAGGCGACTGATTTGTGCAGGACGACTTCGCCGACCGGGACCTGGACGAGATTGCCGAACGTGTTGTTCATGATGAAGTCGCCGGTGGCCGGGAGAGGGTTCTTGATGGTGACCGCAAACGTGCGGGTGATCTGCTGACCAGGCTGGATGAAAGCGATCATGGGCCAGACAACAGCATTGTTGAGCGTGGAACCGCCATTGGAGATGGTGGTGACATCAGCATACTCAAGGATGTCAGTGATGACGTCTCCAAAGGAGTAATTGGTCGCAGCGGCGTCGCCGTTGTTGACCACGGTCAGGGTGTAGGTGATGACATCGCCGGGAGCGGCGGTGACCTGCTGGGCATTGGCTCGTTTGGTCTCATTGTAGGCGGACTTGCTCTGGACGATCTGGGAGGCCGGGACATGGACCGTGACGGTCGTGCTGTCAGAATAGGTATTCTGGGCGTAGATGGTGGTCGCGGTATTGACGGTCTTGTCGCCTTCGGTCCAGCCGGTGGATTTGAGCACACCATGGAAGGTGAAGGATTCAGCGCCGCGTGACTCGGTCGTGTTGCCGGCGACGGTGATGGTCTGGGAGCCGTAGGCGCTGCCGGTGAAGGCGTTGCCATTCATATCAGCGTCGAGGTTCAGCGTGCCGATAGAGGCATAATCAGCAGGTGTGAGGACGTCCGCAACGTTCAGGTTCGCAGGGCCGTCGCCGGAGTTCCAGACCACGACCTTGTAGGTCAGGTCGGCGCCGGGAGCAGCGGTCAGGTGATCGACGAAGGTGATACCGTCGAGGCTGACGTACTTGGCAAGATTGGGACGGGCGGTCACATCAACGAGGACATCGGTCGTGTTGGAAGGCGTCTGATTGGCGAACGCGGTGTTGAAGATGTGGGTATCGTCCGCGGGGAACGGGGATGCAATAACGGCACGGAAGGTGAAGCTCTCAGCATGACCGGGCAGAATGCTGCTGATGGTCGCACTGTCGTAGCTGCCGTTGTAGGAGACACCGTTCAGGTCTGCATCGCGATCAGCCATATAGATGGATGAATGGAAGGGGCCGAAGTTATCGAGACGATCAGTGACCTGAACATTGCTCAGACCGACCAAGCCGGTATTGGCCACGGAGATCCGGTACTCGACGATGTCGCCAGGTTTGGCGGTCAGGGAATTAACGAAAGTACCATTGGGGAAGCTGCGGACGCTCTTGGTGACGGCCAACTGGCCTTCGGCATTGAGCTGAACATAGGCATCGTCCTGACCGAGCACATTGCGGGTGCCATGTTCGTAGATGTAGGCAGTATTGGTGTGCATGGGATTGGCGTTGGCGAAGCTGCCAGCTATTTGGGCGGTCAGCTGGAACGTTTTGGTCTCACCCGCGTTCACGTAGCTGTTCTGCATCAGGGGGATACGGTAGCCGCCGGCGATATTGGAGTAGACGACGCTGGCATTGGTGGTATCGGTGACGGTCGAATAGATGACCGCGGTGAGAGGATTGGACACGTCATAGAGATCAACGCTGCCGCTTCTGAGGTCGCCACTGTTCGTGACACGGATACGGTACTCGATGGGGCCGTCGGTCAGAGGATCGACATCAGCCACTCCGGCATCGATCCAGCCGGTCTTGGCGCTCTTGACCTCTTTGATGACCGTGAGGACGGCGGGACGGAGGTTCAGGCGGACCAGGGCATTGTCCTGATGGATGAGGCTCTGGGAAATGCTGTCGGTCGCACGGGCCCAGTTTTCATGCTGTGCGGTCGCATTGGTGATGTCAGTGCGGACACGGGCTTCGATGTAGTACATGCAGTTGGAACAGATATTGGCAGGGGTAGAAGAATTGCTGCTGCCGGCGGGGACCATGAACCCGGAACGGAGAGGGATGGTCGAACCGGTGTAGGAACTGGTGTATTCCTGTTCGAAGATCGTACCGGTCGGGGTATAGCGATAGACACGCATGAGGTCGTAGATACCGCTTGCGGAGAAGTCGACGGTGTCGGTCAGATTGATCGACTGGCCGAGGGTCCCGGGATTGAAGGCCACAATGCGGTAGGTGACCCAGTTTTCAGCTCCCAGCGAATTGACGGTCAGGGTGTCGACAAAGGGATTGCCATCGTTCAGACGACCGGCTTTGACATCCTTGGCGACACGAACATCAGCGGCGGGAGGAGGATTGACGGTGACAAAGGCGATATCCTGACCCTTGAGCTCGGTGGCGGTGAAAACCTGTGCGGTATTGACCACGGTCGTGCTGACCTGGGTAGCGAGGGCACGGGCACTGTAATTGATGACCATATGTCCGCCCTTGGGGATGGTGAAACCGGAGCCGCTCTGGGGCCAGGTATAGACTATCTGACCCGCGCTGGTGGTGACGGCCGGGCTCATGGATATGACGGAGCCGACGACACGGCCTGAGGCATCAAGGATGGAGATCTCAGCACGCTTAACGACTTCTGAGGTGCCGATGCGTTCCATGCTGGAGGTGAATCCGGCAGGGAGGATATCCTTGACGATGATGTTGGTCTCGTCACGCAGCAGGCTGGTGTTGTTCACGGTCAGGGTCCAGTCAACCTGGCTGCCTGACTGTACGGTCTGGGACTGAGGGGTCTTGTCGATGGTCAGCGAAGAGGCGGGGAACGGAACGACGAGGACCTGGACGCTGGCAACATTGCTGGTACCCTGGCTGGATTCAGCCCAGGCCTGGTTATCATAGGCCTGACCGTCGGTTCCGGTCGGGAGGACATTGATGACCGCTTTGTAGGTGATCTCGATGGAAGCACCGGGCGCGAGGCGGAATGACTGGCCTGCGCTGTCGGAAGCCCATTCCAGACGGACCGCGGTATCGGGATCCAGCGGGCTGCCGCCGGCACCGGTGGGGTGACGGGTGGTGGCGCCGCGGGTCTCACCGGCGTACTTGAAGAGAGGAGAACCGGCATTGTCGGGCAGGATGTCGATAATTTTGACGTTGTCAGCGGTCTGATTGCCGTTATTGGTGACACGGACGGTGAACCAGACGCTGTCGCCGTAGTTGGCAGTAGACCGGTCCACGGTCTTGGTGGTCAGGAGCTGAGCTCCGACGATCTGGATGATGACCTCATTGCCATAGGTGTTGCGCATCACATTGTCGCCGCCGGCGAGAGCGCCGACCTTGACCTGGAAGCGATAGGTGGCCTGCTGACCGGGAAGGATAGGTGCGCCGGTGTCAAAGACGACTGAGGTACCGACGAGCGAGCCGCCCTGGGGGAAGGAAAGATTGGTGGGGGCGATGTAGGGAAGGTCGACATCATCGAGGATGTCCGAGATATCATCGATAAAGGTGAAAGGCGTGGTGGGTGCACTACCGGTATTGCGGGCAGTGAGGGTATATTCGACCCATTCACCGGGATGGACAGGTGTGGTCGTAGGATCTGATTCGCGGCCAGGGGTGACGTTCTGGGCACTCTTGGACAGCTGGACAGAAGGTGCAGCCACGATATCGAGACGTGCACTGTCCTGCTGCTGACCGGTCGCGTAGATGACCGCGGCGGTATTGTCGACGGAGGTCGTGGTGACCGCATAGGTCACTTTGGTCTTGGCTTCGATGAGGAAGGTCTTCATGGACGTATCGCTGCCCTGGGGGCCAAGCACGATATCCGTGGCGAGACTCATGGTGGTGAGGCCGCTGCCGGCTGCCAGCTGGCTGCCGACCCAGACCGCATCAAATGCGCTGAAATCCATGACATCATTGACTGAGACTTTTTCTGAAGCGGTGCCGGTATTGGCGACCGTGATCTGGTACCAGACTGATGCTCCAGCATTGACTGAGAGCTGGTCAGCGAACGGTCCGACCGATCTGAGACCCACGCCCTTCGTGATGGTGATCTGGGGAACGGTCACGACATCGATGTCTTTGGCCAGATTATTGGTCAGGTCAGGATCGCGGGGGGTGGCATCGGCTGCGATGCGGGCCGTATTGATGACCTCCGTACCCTGGGCAAGTGCGCCCTGGACAGCGACGGTGACCGTGGCGGTACCGATAGCGCCCTGGGGCATGGTGAAGGTCGTGTTCTGGGCGGGCCAGCGGACCGTGCCGGTGATGGTGGAATCAACCGCATAGGTACCGATGGTGTTGCTTCCCTGCTCCACGGTCAGGGCAGTGGCCGAGACGAAGGTGGTATTGGCAGGCAGGGTATCGAGCAAATTGACACCGGTCGCAGAGGCATTGCCGGTATTGCTGATCCTGACGGTATAGGTGGTCTGGGTCCCGGCCTTGACCGAAGCGGTTCCGTCGGTCTTGGTGACCGCGAGATCGGCGTAGGGGTCGGAGACGTAGACGATGGCGCTGGCATGAGCGATGTCGCTCCCGCCATTGCGCATGGTGGCCTGATTGATGTAGGGGGTGTCCGTACCGGTCACCGTGATGGGCGCGGGAACATGCACGGCGTAAGTGATGACTGCCTTGCCGCCATCGCGGTCAAGCCGACTGGTGACCTGTGTCAGGTCCCAGCTCAGGGTCTGACGGCCATTGGTGCTGATCTGGGGTTCCAGACCGCCGTTGTAGGGCGCTGAGCCGGTGACCGTGATCATGGCAGAACCGGGGACGTAGCTGAACACACGTCCTGAGCCGTCAACGGGAAGCACATCGGTCAGCTGGACCGAGGTCATGTCATAATTGCTGAGATTGGTCGCCGTGACCTGATAGATGACGGTGCTGCCGCTGACGCGGTCGATCGCGACCTTGGCGTTGGCAGGATTGGCGACGATCTTGGTAAAGGTCACTTGAGTCTGAGGAGCGACGAAGACTGAGCCGCAGCCGCGATACGTATCACCGGCATAGACCGCGTCGACGCAGTTGATATAGGGATTTGATTCCGTGTAGCGGTTATGATTGACGGTCGAGAGCGAGAACGAAAGTGAACCGTAGGCCGGGATCTGTCCAGCGGCCAGGACCCAGTCGAGGGTCTGAGCTGAAGTATTGACGGGCTCGCCGATGGTCGAGGAACCGACGGCATAGCTGAAGCCGGTGGGCAGGACATCATAGACGTGCATGCCGGCCAGGTCGATGGAGCTTTTGTTCATGAGCTTGACGCTCCAGGTGGTGATGCCGCCGCCGTTGCCATGAACATCGGCGGGCACGGCCGTGGGGCTGACCGCGGTCTTGACGATGACAATATCCATGACCGGTACATCGACGGTCACACTGCCGAACGCATTGCGCATAATGAAGCTGGTGCCGGTCCAGGAAGCAGACGGAGCGATGGTGACCTCAAAGCTGCGGGTCACGGTCTCACCGGGCTTGATGGTGCTGATCGTGCCCCAGGAAGCGATACCACCGTTCAGCTGACCACCGGTAACGAATACGTGATCGGCTGAAGCATAG
>CAYOQW010000031.1:0-9068 GCA_964406175.1 uncultured Candidatus Saccharibacteria bacterium | reverse complement strand
ACGAGGTATTCTCCTTTCACCTCAAAGGGTTGCAATCGTAACTGGAATACGGGTATTATACGAGATGTTCGAGCAATAGCAGGAGATTTTGTGTTCTGGATACGACTGAGAAATTTCATAAATCTGCGATACTACCAGAGCATCATGATACTGTGCTGCCTCGTATCGACCGTCATCATTGCCACCATGGTGCCTCCAGCTGCGTGGGCGCTCTACTTTACCGCTGCACTGGTCATCTCCGTTCTGTTGGTGACCTTGTTAAAACCCATTGCCCGTATACTCATACGAGAGCAACAGCGTCGGGAAGACCGCACAATCAACCGTACATTCGATGCCGCAGGCGAAAAGCGTTTCACCCGGTCGCTCACCGGAAGAGAAAGAAAATACTTGAGGCGCAATCTCAAAAAGAGCAAAAATCTGGTAAAAAACAAGTTCTGGAACGGGATATTTATCGGAATTTGTATCGGAATATTCACCTGGTTCCCAATCAGGGATTTCATACCAATACCGATCCCGTTACTGCTGATCATCGAAGTGTTGGTCGTAGTCAGCATAAGTACCATCAGTACTCGAGCGGCTCTCCGAAAAAGCTATCTCTACTACCTGGACCTGAGGACAGATGCGGTCATGCAGGTGGAGGGTGATCTCATCCGGGAGATCGAAGCAGTAGAGACAAAGCATCGTCCTCTCACTCGTGCGGCATTCGTGGTCAGAGGCCTTACATTCACATCAAAGGAGATCCCGTCGATCGTTCACCTGTACGGTACGTTCTCAGAAGACCAAAATGTCCGCATCGAATTCTCCCCGCATTCATTTCTCGTATACAGGATCACCAGCCTGGGTGATCCTACACGATCGGTTGACCTGACCAGGGGCTAACATCCATCGTCATCAGCAAACATCGCTCCCGACAAACAGAACACCCGCTCAGACTGAGCGGGTGTTCTTGATCGCCCCCTGCAAAGTGCGGGGACCTATTCAATCCTACTTCTTACTTCCTACTTCTTACTTCCTACTTCTTACTTCCTACTTCGTACGTCCCTCGTCCTACTTCAGCAGCGCCGTCAGCTCGTCATATTCTTCATCGGTCATGCCGAAATAGTTCTCCGCCTGGGGAAACGTCTTTTCGGTCACTTCCTTGACGTACTGATGCAGTCCGTTCTGGATGACCTCGCCGGCATTGCCGAATACCTTGGCCATTCGGGGTTTGAATTTGGGATAGAGGCCAAAGAGATCATGATAGATGAGCAGCTGGCCATGGGCGACCGGCCCGGCACCCAGACTGATGATGATGCAGTCCTTGGCCCGCTCGGTGATGATCTGACAGATACGATCGGGAACCAGCTCGAGCAGGATGGCAAAAGCGCCGGCTTCCTCAAGCGCTTTGGCATCATCAACGATCTTCTTGGCCGTCAGAGCCGTCTTGCCCTGCAGGCGAAATCCACCAAGTGCACCAGCGCTCTGGGGAGTGAGTCCGAGATGACCCATGGCTGGTATGCCAGCCTTCACGATACCGCTGATACGGTCGGCCATATCGGCACCGCCCTCGAGCTTGATGCAGTCCGTACCAGCCTCTGACATGAACCGGCCGGCATTGCGGATAGCATCTTCGACACAGACCTGATAGGTCATATAGGGCATGTCACCAACCAGCCAGGCATTCGGTGAGCCTTTTCGTACGGCCTGGGCATGACGGATCATGTCGTCCATCTTGACCGGCAGGGTGCTGTCAAATCCCAGCATGGTCATGCCGAGAGAATCACCGACCAGGATGATGTCGATCCCGGCCTGCTCCTGCATATAGGCGGTGGGATAGTCATAGCACGTCAGCATGGTCAGCGGCTGACCATCTTTCACCTTCTGGAACAGTCCAGGCAGTGACACTTTCTTACGATCTGGCATACACGCCTCCTAAAGGGTATAAATTTGACCAAAATGCCGGTATTGAAGTATACTATGGCGATCTTGCCGAAGCCGTTTTCGGGACACTCAAGATCGACACAGTAGACTGGTCCCTGGGACCGGTTATTTTTTTGTCCGCATCTTCAGATCGTAGAGGATATCCTCCACCTTCCGAAGGGCCTTTTCCGCCTGGTCGTACTTGGTACGCAGGTAGCTGTTCTCGACCACCCGGGTCTTGTTGAGCTCGAGAAGCAGTTCCTGAATGAAATCCCGGATCTTCAGGATCCGTTTCTCGTCCCCCTCGGTAGCCAGCAGGATGGAAGCTCTCGCCAGCTCTCCACAGAGATCCGAGAACGCTCCGATGCGTCTGCTCGCTGTGGTCGTGATCGCTGCCAGGTCAAAATTCTTGCCGGTCAGGATCATGTAGGTCAGGCACGCCTCGAGAAATTCCTCGCTGGCTGCCTTGTAGCCTTCGTTGTCATACAGTATCTGGGAATCATCGACACTGTGGACGATGCTGTCGAGCAGCCTGGCTGCTTCCTCAAGGATCTTCGTTGCCTGAGGCTCATCGCCCTTGGCCACATGGAAGATGACCCGTTTGGACATGCGTCGCAGTTCGTCTGACTGCACGGTCACCTCTCGGAACTGTTTTTCAAACGTATTGTACGTCGCGATCGCGTCCTTCAGAGCTTTCATCACTACTTTTTGCATGGGTCTCCCTCCAGAAAAGTAATCAGGCATCAATCTACCTCATCCAGCAGAGCAAGGCAACGGAACGGAACAGCTTGCGTCAGTCTTTCACTGCGGCAAGTATACGGGTCAGCAGGTCAAACCGCCTCGGGTCGATCATCTGCAGATCGTGTTCCAGCAGTAGATGCCGAAATGACAGTCCAAAGTCACGCTGCAGCAGAAAATCCTCCAGTGGCTCGTCGCGGGAAACCAGGTATTGGTCATATTCGCGATGTTCATAGATGACCGTATCAATATTTCGCCCCTCTCTATATTCAGGATGATCCGGCAGCGGTAGTGACTTCCACTCAGAGATCAGCGGCTGCAGGTCCGTAAGGCCTGCAATGCGGTAGGGGACGTAGAGACGATAATGCTCTTGAACTTTGCGCAGATGGGCTCCGCACAGGATGGTCCGTACGAATTCTGACCCGAATCCAATATAGATACCTGCCCCTGCTTCTTTTGAGTCAACAGAGCTGATGCTCGTCCCATCCCATTTCTTCGTGGAATAAAGCTCGATCCGCTCGGTACCGTCCCTTCCGTCATGCCTAGTCGTCACCCGGAGCCGCTGCAACGACTCCGCTTTGCCAGGTGATGCTTTGACCGCCGTCGAAAAGCCATCGAACAGAAGGTACGCAGAGGCAGCATGAAATACGATCCTCTTCAGCGGGACATAGTGGAACAGTTTACCCGGGATGCGGTCCAGGACCTCCATGACCTGCCCGGCGCTCAGCAGGCCTGCCGCCTCAGACTGCCCGAACTTCTCGAGCAGGATCGGCTCTCTTCCGTCCCGTTCATACAGGACGATATCGCGGGGCGCCGGTTTGGCCCGCACGGTCACGGCTGGGAATGCCGCCTTGTACAAAGCCCGGTATTTACTTGTTACATACTCTTCACCCAGTCCTTTGATGATCTCACGCGCGACCGGCAGGATGTCCGTACCGCTGCGATCCCGGCGATGCGCCTCCTCAGCAAAATACATGGCCTGCAGACGTTTGGACGCCCTGTCTTTGCCGCTCGCCGAATTCGCCTCAGCATTCCACCCCTCGGCGAGGGCGATAATCTCCGGCAGTTTTACCTGACGTGAGTTGGAATAGTACCGTTTCTGCAGTTCCCGGACAGCCGGGTCAGCGGGTACGAGCTGAGGCATGAGGATCTCCGGAAAGTGATGAATATTTGAGACAGAAGGCACAGACCAGCCACCAGATGAGCTGACCCTGCTGGATGGTCCAGAGATAGTGGTCGACGAACATAACCGCGCAGCAGCAGGCCAGCATGAGGAACAACGCTAGACCGATGGTGGTCCATCGACGTTCGTGGCTCACGGCCATTCCTCTAATCACCGCATAGAAAACCGTACCAATCATGACGGCAAAGGCAGCCAGAGCGAAAATTCCCATCTCGCCCCCGACCAGCAGGAACACATTGTGTACCGGCTGGATCACCGTGTTGAAATACCCGGTGCTGTCATAGCTCCTGACAAGTGCAGTGAAGTTACCCAGCCCGATACCGAGCGGATGCAGTTCCAGCATGCGCATGGCGAACGAATTGAGCAGGATACGCCCGGTCACCGTGATCTGATTGGACGACCAGAGCGTCCCTATCCGGATGAGCATGAGATACACCCCACCAGCCGTCAGGACCACCGCGGACAGACCAGCTGCCATGGCACTAACTCGCAGAACAAAACCGCTGGTGCGAAGTCGGCGGACGAGATGCACCCGCACATAGCTGCTGATCTCAGAAGGAAACAGAACAAAGATAAAAACAGCCGAAGCGGCGGCCAAAAACCATATCACTCTCGAGAGCGCGATTCCTATACCACCAGCAATCACCGTGACCGCTGCGGTCAGGACCAGGACGCTCCGCCGGTCAGATACCCGGCGCTGTGCCTCAAACCAGAGCGCCAGGCCCGCAGTAAGCGTCATCAGCAGATACCCAGAGAGCACATTGGGATGGCTGAACGTACCATAGGGCCGCACCCATCGCTGCCCCAGTGTCCAGACATAGCTGATGCCCTGTTCTCCAAGCGAGATCGGCTGCTCACCGATCGCATGGGCCAGGAAGCCTGAGGTCAACGACTCCTGTTCGGTGAACTGATACCAGGAGAGCAGGCTCTGCCCCACCCCGCCAGCCACCAGACCGCCGGCGATCACGGCCATATCGCATCTTGTCCAGGACGATGCGACGATATACCAGACCAGGGCGCCCCACTCCAGTAGTTTCAGCAGCCGGTACACGCCGGCCCAGGGCAGGATGGCGCCGGTTAATGACAACACGCCGGCAGAGAATAGAACCCCAAAGCAAAAATAAAACAGTTTTGTCGACGGCCCGACCGGCTCCCTGCTCCGCCCCCGAAACCACGAGATGAACCAGCTGACGAGGAGCAGACCGATGACGATATCGGTCAGATACAGCTCCGGCACGATGTATTCACCGAACTGCCCATAGAGCATGGAAGTTTCCCTGAAGAACCGCAGCCGCCCACCCAGTGGCAGCAGCAGCACCAGGAGGTAGAACAGCCTCCGATGCCAGGGTGATATGCGGATGTGGTGAAATAGAGTGCGCAAGATTTCTCGCTTTATGTTCCCCTCTCCTGAGAGGAGAGGGCAGGGTGAGGTTGTTGCATCTCTTGTAGTGATTTGATACTAACTTCTAAAACTGCCTCTTCGTTCTGTATCACATCATTATTCCAAAACCGCAACACCTTTACCCCTTTTCCGTTCAGAAACTTCGTTCTCACTTCATCCAACTGTATCTCAATATCTTCTGCATGCTGTCCACCATCAACCTCGATCGCCAGTTTCTTTTCAATGCAATAGAAATCAAGGACATACTCCCCGATCGGGAACTGACGACGAAATTTCAACCCTTCCAATCGTCGATCTTTCAAATGATACCAAAGCTTCTTCTCGGCATCGGTCTCGCCATGGCGAAGCTCACGGGAAACCGGTTTCAACCTGGATTCATATTGATACTGAGGCATGGTCACCATCCTTGGTCGAAACGATCAGCACTTAACAACCTCATCCTGGCCTTCTCCTCTCAGGAGAAGGGATCATTTACCTATGCAGAATCTGCTGAAGATCTGCTCCAGCAGTTCCTCATGCACCTGGATGCCCACGATCTCGCCCAGATAGTTGATCGCCTGCTCGATATCGAGCGACAGCACATCCGTATCGATCCCGGCATCCAAGGCCTCAAGCGCATCGCTGAGCGACTGATGCGCCAGGGTCAGCAGATGCATCTGGCGGACGTTCGTCACCACGAGGTCACCGCGTTCCACAGCCCCGTCGAGGTAGTCACGCACCAGCAGCTTTTTCAATCTATCTATATTCTTCCCCAGTCGGGCCGATACCCAGGCTTCCTCAGTTTTCCAGCGCGTAGGGACCGCTGTCTTCGAGAGGTCGATCTTATTGTTCACCCGGATCACCGGATGCTTCTGGATCTCGTCTGCGACGGCCGGATCAACTGACTTCCAGAATAACTGCTCGCCCTGATCCCCTGTCCGGGCATCAGTGACCAGGACTATCAGGTCAGTCTCCCTGATGGCACGGATGCTCCGCTCTATCCCAAGCTTTTCCAGTTCGTCATCGCTTTTCGTCAAGCCAGCAGTATCCGTAAGGATGACCGGTACACCTGCTATATCTATCGCATCCTCGATCGTATCTCTCGTCGTGCCCGAAATGGTCGATACTATAGAGCGGTCCCGGCCGAGCAACGCATTGAACAGGGAAGACTTGCCTTCATTGGGAAAGCCGATGATCGCTACGCGCAGCCCGTCGCGGTACACCCAGGAGTGCTGGGAACTGGTGATCAGCTCGTCCAGTGACGTCCGTGCTTTCTGAACGCCAGTACGAAGAGCTCGAAGCGCCAGCTCCGGTATTCCGTCCTCAGGAAAATTCAGGTCACCCTGCACCTGCGCGAGCAGGCCCATGAGCGGCTCGCGGATGGACAGGATCTTTGCGTACAGTTCGCCCTGCACCTGGCGGGACGCCAACCGGCCGGCAGCAGCGGTCCGTGCTTCGATCAGATCCGCCACTCCCTCAGCTCCGGTCAGGTCGATCTTGCCGTTGACGAACGCCCGCCGGGTATACTCGCCCGGCTCTGCCGGTCTTACCGCACCTTTGCCAACAGACAGACAAATCTCGATCACTTCCTGCATGACCCTCGGACTCCCGTGCAGCTGGAACTCCACCACATCCTCACCCGTATAGCTGTTCGGCGTCCTGAAGTACGCCAGGTACCCATGATCAAGTATCCCCTCGCCCTTTTGACGGGAGAGGGCAGGGTGAGGGTGATTGGTTACTTGTCCAAAATGCAGATAATTCGCCTCCAGCGTCTTCCTCTTCACCGGCTTGTCCCGGAACCGGAACACAGCCAGCGCCGTCGAAAGAGCCTTCGGCCCGGACAATCTGATCACCCCGATGCCGCCCCGGCCCGGAGGCGTCGCCACCGCGATGATCGTATCCCCGATATCTATCTGATGTTTCATAACATAGTTCCCTGAAAACAAGCGGCCTCATTGTAGTACAGCCGCCACCGGTCAGCAACGACCACCACCCTTACTTGATTGGGAGGGAATTCCTAGATCTCTCGTATTGAAGATCGCCCGGTAGGGCAGAGTGGTCTCCGTCCTTACTAGTAAACTTCGATAATATATCAACTTATACTAGATACTTAACATACTTAGCTATCTCCGCTATAGTTGAGCATCAACCCGAAATACCCGAACCACAGCGGATTCATCGCCCTTTTACAACAAAATATCATTGCAGGGAGTATAGAGGTCATCTCCTCGCTCACCATCTCAGGAAGGCTCCGACAATGCGTCGGTGAACCTCTCTTTGATCAATGCGAGATCAGGTACCCTCTACCCCTCCCTGCAAGCATTCTCTTTCTGGAGGATGGTTTTTCAGTCAATTCATCATTGCTGTATTGACCATTGAGCAAGTAGTGCCGATGCATCCGAGAGTGGCTTACGAGGCCCTTCTCAGATGCGTCAGCCAACCACTGATGCACACATTCGCCGGCGGGCATACGCGGAGATACTAATGGAAAACATCGCTGCATGGTTTTTTGGTTTGATTTCCTTAGGTGCAGTTGCACTTGGTCTTTTGAGTGCTATTGCCCCATTTCTGCAGGCTTTAATGGCTGCAGGAAAGTCCTTCGGCCTTTAGGCCTGACCGCAGCTAAGGCTGTGAACTCTACCGCCTTCAGGCGGTTCCCGCGAGGGCTTTTCACCTCGCGACGCCGGTACGATTTTTGTACCGACCAGAGATACACCCCTCCAGATCAGTATTATGCTGTCTGCGGAGGGGTTCTCTTGTCATCATCTGCCCTGTAGTACGTACTACAGGGCTTTTTTTATGCTTATCGATCGCTCCCCTCCCTCGACGGGAGGGGCAGGGGGAGGGTGACACCTAAACAACTATAACCTCATCCTCACCTTCTCCTCTCAGGAGAAGGAACAAACCAAGCTCTAGCCACACCGGCCCGGCAGATCTATACTAGAAATGATAACTATCAGCCAGTTAACCCGTTAACTCGCAACCCGCGAACCCGTTAGCGGTTCAGTTTTTTGATAATCCTGCAGTCTCAGTGAAACTATCTGCGTCGTGCCGTCATCCTGCATGGTCGTGCCGTAGAGACAGTCGGCGACCTCCATGGTGCGGCGATTGTGCGTGATCATGATGACCTGACACTTCTCGTTCAGCCGGCGAAGCGCCTGACAGAATTTGCCGACATTGGCCTCATCCAGGGCAGCATCGACTTCGTCCAGCACACAGAGCGGAGTGCCACAGCTTTCCAGGATAGCGAACAGCAGAGCCACTGCACCCATACTGCGTTCGCCGCCCGAGAGCAGGTTCAGGTCATGCATGCGTTTCCCCGGGGGCTGGGCCTTGATCTGGATCTCAGTATTGCCGAGCAGCACGTTCTCCGTGCGGACCAGCCGGCCTTCGCCGCCGCCGAACAGGAGCTCGAAGTATTCAGAAAATCTGGTCTGGGTATCAGCGAACACCTTGTCAAAAAGCTCTTCCACATAGGCATCGATCGCCTTCAGCTGGCGCTCGATGTATTTGGCGGCTTCCTCGATATCAGTAATATGCGTCTGCAGCCACTCGAATCGGGTGCGGACCTCCTCGTACTCAGCCGGCGCCTTCTGGTTCACATCGCCGATGCGATCGATGCGGGCCTTCATCCTGTAAAGCTCGTCCTCAAGTTTCATGACTTCTTCCACGGTCATGACCCGCTCAGCGTTTTCCACCGCGGTGTTCAGCTCCGCCAGTTCGCCTGAAAAGCCGAACTCCATGCGGGCGCGCTCCACGATGTCCTCGCGCTTGGTCTCCAGCCGCGTCCGCTGCAATAAAAGCGCCTGTTCCTGATCGCGCAGCTTGTACAGCTCCGCCTGCTGACGGGTGATCTCGACCTTGAAG
>CAYOQW010000030.1:0-9145 GCA_964406175.1 uncultured Candidatus Saccharibacteria bacterium | reverse complement strand
CTATTGCTGCTTAATTTTTTACCCACCTTGTCCGGAATGTATGCGTCCAGTACACGAGCTTGCCTCCGCGGGCGACTCCACCGTATAATAGCGAGCCGTACAGATAGTTCTCACCAAAGGCCAAAAATGCGTCGGATCGTTATGTCCCTGGCACCGAAAGTACTCTTTATCATATCTGCTGTCTTCGTGATCCTGCTCGCCAAGGGCTGGCAGTTCGATCTGCAGGATGGGACGATCGTCAAAACCGGCATACTCGATACCCACTCCCAACCCAAGGGGGCCGCCATCGCGCTCGATGGCAAACCTGCAGGTCTGACCCCTCAGAAAGTGACCGGCCTCAAACCCCAGCGCTATCTCCTCACCCTGACCAAGGATAATTATCAGCCCTGGCAGAAAAACGTGGTCATCCATTCCGAGCTATCCACCCAGGTCTATGATGTGATCCTCTTTGCTGACTCCCCGGTCATCCAGCGCCAGAATCTCGCAGAATTCTCTCGCTTGGCAGGAAGTAACTCGCCTCAGAGGATCGTCGTCCTCGCTCCCTCCGCCGCTGACGCCGGATCATCAGTGGTATACGTCTACTCCACACAGTTCGAGCTGCTCTTCCAGTCCACCGTAGCGACCAGCCTCACCGCGGCGACGGTACAAGCCCTCTGGTCTCCTGACCTGAACTCCTGCATCCTGAACTTCGAAACCCCGGCTAATGGCAAACCGAGCATCAGCGGCAGCTACTTTCTCTCGATCAAAGGCACCGCCAGAATTCCCTCCGCGCTGCTCACGGTACGCGGTTTTGCAGCAGAACCTGAGACGCTCCGTTCCCCGGTCTGGTCGCCAGACAATGCATCGATCATCACCATCCGGAATGGACAGGTCGTGGCGGTCAGTCTCTCTGATCTTTCTGAACAGATCATCATCACTGAATCCCGGGGGATCCAGCCGCTTTTCACTGCCCCGCCGAGCGGCTTTTTCCAGCGCTCACGTCTCTACTATCTCAAAGCCAGGACGGACAACGTCGCTTCCGACCTCTGGTACCAGGAACTGCCTGACGGCAGTTCCGGCCAGATATCTGCATCACACCCTTTTTCCGAGGTCAGTTCTGTCAGTGTTTCGCCGGATTTCAACAACATTTTTCTGACTGACCAGTCCACCTCGACCATCCTCATGAACATCAGCAGCCAGTCCCCTGGGGAAAGGACCGCTACCCGGCCCATCAAGCGTCCGCTCAGCTGGTCCCCGGATGGCGAACGGTTCCTGTTCATTTCTGAAACTGATCAGATCTCGTATTACGATCAGCTGAAAGACACGTTCCTCTATCCCTATACCATCGCTGACGGCGAACAGCTGGATTTTGCCTGCTGGCATCCTGACAGTCTCCACATTTTCTTCCAGACGACCAATACCACCGGCGACCAGGTCCGACATCAGATCAAGGCTATCGAATTCGACGGCAAGAATCTCGTGACCGTATTTGATGACCGTGAAGATTTCCCCGGCATCGAATCACTCAATCCCACGATCCCGATCCTCACCCCGAATTCCAGATCTCTGGTCATGGCATCCATCATAGAACGAAAAACCGAGCCAGCCCTGATGTTCCTCTACTCTCTCCGCTATGACTGACCTCGCGTCAGATCAGACCCCGACCCTGGGACAGATATCAGCCAACAGACAGGTATCGCACCGAGGCCGGGCTGCAGTACATGTCTGCCGGCCGTGCAGTACCCAGGTGAGATTGACCGAACGCCACTGATGTACCGGGATCATAGCCTCCAGATCGTACTCGACCCTGTCAGCCGAAGTTGCGTTGCTCAATCCAAGCCGTCGGGCGATCCTTCCTACATGCGTATCAACCGCGATACCGCTGTTCTGACCATAGACCATACCCAGGACTATGTGGGCTGATTTACGTCCTACCCCAGGCAGGCGGACAAGGTCCTTCAAGCTATCAGGTATCCTGCCGTCAAAGATCTCTTCCAGCATACGGCTCAGCGATATGATCATCCTGGATTTCTGATGATAAAAACCAACCGGCCGGATGATCCGCTCAACTTCCTGAAGCTCCGCAGATGCCAGCGATCCTGATGACCTGTATTTGTTAAAAAGGACCGGCGTGACCCGGTTCACCTGCATATCGGTCGTCTGGGCAGAGAGGACGACCGATATGAGCAGTTCAAAGGGCGATCCATAGACCAGCGCCGGTACGGCATCAGGGAACCGGGCCAACAGCCTGCGGTGAGCTTCTAACGCTCTCTCTGCCTGATCGGTCATAAGCCGCGTCTCCATCGGCGATAGGTCTCAATGGCACGATTGATATAATAACGCCAGTTCAGCGGCAGATCCTGCGCGTGGAGATACCACTGTTCATGGCCGCCAAAGCCCTTTTTAAAACGAGAAAGACCATACCACGGGTGCTTTTCCTGATCATCGCCGACCACACCCCAGAAATTGAAATATCGGCAGCCCCGTCTTTTGGCTTCCCTGATGGCTTCCCAGAGAATAGCGTATGCGCCCGGCAATTTGCTGTACTCACTTGCAGACGCCGCATAGTGATACACTGCCGTATCTCCATAATAGTTGATCATGGCGCTCGCAATGGGATGGTCCTCGAACCTGGCAGTAAAAAGAGCAACAGCGCCATCACTGCGAAATGCCTCGAACAGACGCATGAAATATTCACGGGCGAACGGAACAAAATGCTGACGCGAAACGGTCTCCTGCTGCAGAGCATACAAAGTTTCCACTGCCTCTGCTTCGACGCTCAGACTGACCGTGACCCCGTCTTTTGGCGCCCGCTTTACACCATAACGCGTATTTTTGCGCATGGCCGCCAGCAGTTCTTCTTCTGTGCCGTCAAGATCCAGTACCCAGGTGCGCTCGGCATGGAGATGCATGACAGACGGCACAAAGCCTAGTTTCCGATAGCGTACCTGATTGGCCACTGTCTGCTCGAGTGCTGGTCTGATGCGGATGAAACCAGCCTGGTCCTTGGCTGACCGCGCTTTCAGGTATCCAGCGAACAAAGACACTATCTCCTCATGCGGGAGATCCTCAGAGGACAACGGCCCAGCTGCGCAGGCATAATAGTGTCCCCGGCGTGCAAACGTGAGCACGAACAGACCTGCCCCGACCAGCTTTTCGTCGTCATACACTCCAAGATACAAGGGGACATCACCCATCGCTGCGTGGAACTGTCCGAAATCCCACGATTGGAGAAAAATGTTCGGCGAGAACCGCCGGACAAATGCTTCCCAGGTGTCTTTGGCCGCTACTTCTCTCACCTGATAGCTCAAGGCTGGAACTCCTTTTTCATGAGATCAATGATCCGCTCTACATCCTGGTCCGAAAGACGCGGATAGGTCGGCAGATTGATGGTCGTCCTGGCTCTCGATTCAGCGACCGGACAGGAACCCTCCACATAGCCGATCGCCGCGTACGCCACATTGCCCGGTGCTATCGGCTGCTGATACCAATCCCCAAGCAGTATATGCTGTCTGCCGGCAGAAGCGAGCAGCCGCTCTGGTGCAGAGGTCTGAAGTGCGAAGCGCAGATACGCGGACCGAGTGCCTGCAGTTTCCACCAGAAGGCTCTGAGGCCATAGGGGCGAGAGTTCCTGCCGGTACCGGTCTGCGATCAGTCTTCGACGGTCGTTGAACTCATCGAGCCGATCGAACTGCCTTAAGGCCAGGACAGCCAGGGCATCAGGGAACTGACGAGGCATGGAGCCATGCTGCCTGCCCTGTTTTTCACAGGGGTACACCGCCTTGGACAACAGACCGAGTTTCTGACAGACCACCAGAATTACTTTACCGGCATTACCGACAAAGTAGAGCGGGACGATCAGCGAAAAAAGGATCGGATGCAGCAGCTGCTGAGCGATCCACCGACGCGAAGGGATCGGAAGCGTCTGTTGATAGGCACGAAGCTTCAAAAATAGCTGCGGATCTGACGTCAGAGCCATACCGCCGTACACGCTGGAAATGATCTTGTCCCGGCCAAAACTATAGAATGCCGCATCACCGTACGTTCCTGCTCTACGCCAGACACCCTGCTGGTCCTGCTGCTCGGCGCCCAGAGCGTGAGCACAGTCCTCAACCACCACCAGATGATGCCGGCGAGCGATCTCCATGACCCGCCCCATGTCTGCCATCATGCCAAAAGTATGCTGTATCAGAAGTACTTTTGAACGGCTCGTGATCTTCTGTTCAAGGTCGCTTAGGTCCATAATGCAGGTCTGTGCATCAATATCCACATAGACCGGCTTGGCCCCGCACCACAGGATGGGATTGGCGACCACGACACACGTATAGGCCTGCAGGAGCACTTCGTCCCCGGCAGTCACCCCGAGCGATACAAGTATGGCTTGCCAGCTCGTCCTCCCGCTTTCAAAGCTGACCGCGTTACCACCGGAGTGGTACTGCCCGAACCTGGTCTCCAGTACCCGGGCTGCGCTGGTATGCCGCCACTTCCAGGGACTCAGCAGACTTCCCCAGGCGCGACGGAGGTCAGATGCGAACGTATTGGGAGAGAGCGAGATAGCGATGGGGTTCTTGGATAAAGCTTTCATTTTTCCCGGCAGAGTAACGAATGGACCAGTTGTGGTATCCGCCCCTCGATGAGGACCACATCCCCTTCCTTGATCTGGGTCTCGAGCATTTGGACCATCACTAGCGGTTCCGTCAGTGCTGTCGTGCGAAATCCGGAGCGATCAGCACGACCGATGCCCTGCCGCAACTCCTGTTCGCTGTCATGACTGGTGAGGTACAGCAGATCAGCGGACTGGGCGATCTTCAACCCGACCCGCCGGTGTGCTTCATCACTCATGCTGCCCAGTTCGATCATTCCCCGGGTGATGACGATCCGTCGTTTGGCCTTCACCGACCGCAGATAGTCCAGGGCGGCCAGAAAGCCATCAGGATTACTGCTGTAGCTCTCATCGATGACCATAGAGCCATGGATGCCAGACCGAAGGGTATACGTGCCGGGCAACGGCAAAGGAAGCGAGCGGGTCGCCTCGACAATCTCGGTGAGCGTCATGCCGGTGCTCAGTGCCACACAGACAGCAGCCAGATAATTCCCGATCATTTCTTTTCGCACGTCTGCAAGCCTCACCTCGATCCCAGCCGTAGCCAGAGCACCTGTTTTCGCTTGCTGTTCCTGCTGATTATCCACAAGCAGAAAATGCACACCATCGACATCCTGCCGTACGTTCATGGCAAGCAAAGCCGTTCTGCATCCGCCGGCATTGATGCGTCCCTTGGCGGAATACAGGTAGACCCTCGTCGAGGCTGCCTGACCGCGCTCTTTGATCCAGGTCGCCATCCGCGCTGTGTACTCATTATCTGCATTGAGCACGGCGATCCCTGGCCGGGTGCCTGGACCCTGGGTCTGAGTTAGTCCCTCGATGATCTCAAATTTGGCCCGGGCAGTAGCCTCGAGATCCTTGCCGAACAAAGCAAGATGCTGTTCATTGACCGCGGTCACCACACTGATACAGGGAGGTGTGAGTGTGCAGAGCTCTTTGATCTCGCCTCTCGTATACGCTCCCATTTCAACGACAAAATAATCCTCATACCCCTTCAACCGCTTTATGATCGTCCGTGCAACGCCGATGAGCGTATTATGATTTTCTTCAGTCTTAAGCACCCGATAACGGCTGCCCAGGATAGATGCTATCAGTTCCTTGGTCGAGCTCTTGCCGAAACTTCCCGTGACCGCGATCACTCGAAGGTCTGGATAGCACCGCATCTTCTGCCGTGCCTGAGTGACGATAGAATGCTTTCCCAGCCAGGTCAGAGGCGCCAACAGAGCTACTCCACAGGCCAATCCCAAAGGAAGCAGGAGGTCAAGAATTGTCAAAAAGAACACGTACCCGACATGAAAGCCAAAAACGGCATACATGTAGAGTAAAGGTACGTAGAGGAAAGTCACCAGATTACGGAACACCGTCAGACCTGGCCAGGAATGAAACAGCAGATCCCCCGGGAAAATAAGCACAAGAGGTCCAAAAGCATATAAAAAAGCAGGCAGGGATAAGAGAAGCAAAAATGACATTTTCCCCGTCAGCTGTGGTCGTTTGAAGGCATGGGTCCCGACCGCTTTATAGATGAGCGCATCTTCATACATCCACCAGCAGACCAGCGCAAAGGAAACGAGGAATAGCAGGAGCAGGTAATACGGGAGTGCCAGCCTGCTGTCAGATTCAGCCGCGACGGCATAAATCAGCCACATAAGCAGGAACAGAACGACGATGACCAGCACGAACCAGAGCCTGACCCTGCGGGCCGCGCCCTTCTGCTGCTGTCCCTCGGATGACTTGAGAAATGCCCGCATCCGGTCTCTTCGGTACTCCTTCTGCTGCCAGAGCGCCAGCAGACGCAGGAGAGTGGCTACAGATCCCGGCAACCAGAAGGTGAACACAAGCACAGCTGAGATGATCAATCCATAGAATAACGACTGGTCCATGATCATTGCTCCGCTTTGAAGAAATCGAGAATATAACCAGCTGTCTGACCCGGTGCATCCCGGTAGGCATTGTGCCCGAGATCAGGGATGACCCGAAGCACCGAACCTGCTATATTGGCGTGCATGAGCTCACCATCCCGAAGCGGGGTCAGTCTGTCCGTTGCCCCCCAGACAAGCAGTACGGGGACATGCACTTGCGGCAGATCGTCAGCCATATCCTCCTGGATCACGGCGACAAAGACTTTTTTCATGATCCCCTGTGTCCGTTCATAATCATGTTCACCCGCCCCTCGATACAGGATCTTCCGCGCAGCCGGCTGAAATCCGGACAATAGCGGCACATTGGAAACAGCCTTGCCGGCTTTAGCCAAGACACGATAGACAACCCGCTTTATTCTGGACTTCAGATCCTGAGGCCGCAGGCCCGCAGCCGAACACAGCACCAGCTGCTCAATGCCGAACGTCCCGGTACTCGCCAGTCTGAGCGCTATCCTGCCGCCAAATGAGTGGGCTACCAACCGGCATGAATTGATCTGAAGGCTGGCGCACAAATGCAGAATGAACTCCGCATACCCGTCAACGCCCCAGACCTCCTTCGGCGGGTCGCTCTCACCGAATCCCGGCAGATCAGGGACGATGATCTCATAGCCCTGTTTTTCGAGCAGCAGCGCGACCGGTTCCCAGGGCTGGGAGGAACTGCCCCATCCGTGGAGGACCAGTACGGCAGGCCCGCTGCCCCAGCGGCGCAGGCCTACTTTCTGCCCGTCTATGGTCAGTGTTTCATAGGTCATGACATGATGCCTTTTTTAGCGAAGTGCACGCAGACGTTCCTTATACAGCTGAACGGAGGTCAGAAAGAGCATGGCGATCAAAGGACCATACACAAATCCAGCAAAACCAAAGGCCTTCAGTCCGCCGATCACACTGAGCAGCGTCAGCAGCGGATGCAGATGCGATTCTTCATTTCTGAGCAGTTTGCCCCGAATGACATTGTCGATCGTGCTGATGACCGCAAAACCAAAAAGAAGCAGGATGGTCCCCTTGAGCCAAGCGCCTGACGCGAGCAAGAGGAACCCGGCCGGGATCCACACGATGCCGCTCCCCATGGGCAGGAGTGAAAAAAGGATCATCAGCATGGTCCAGAACACCGGTGACGAAATACCGAGGACATAGAACATGAGGCCGCCCAAGCCGCCCTGGACGAAGGCGATGAAAATGCTGCCTTTCAGGATGGACCGGGCCATACTTTCGAACCGGTGGATGAACAACCGGTCCTCATCGTCCTCAAGAGGGCTGAGTTCGACCAGTTTTTTGAAAAACAGGTCACGATCCTGAAATAGATAAAACAGAATGAACAGGAAGAACGTTACATCGGTCAGGATCTTGGCTCCGTTCTGCAGGACGGAAAACACAAAATTCGACACGTAATTGGCCAGATTGGTACTGGCAGTCGTGGCGATCTGTTCCAGCTTGACCGCCGAAATCGCTGCGTCCCAGTTCACGCTCTTGGGCAGACGGTCGACGATCTTCTGAAGTGAATCCCGTACCACCTCGACGCTCAGCGCTCCCGATGCGATATAGCGCTGCACCGAGTTGGAAAAAGCGATCGCCTGATCAGCCGCTATCACCGTGACGATAAAAACAGGTATCAAAAAAGACAGAAGAACGATGATCGTCGCTATCATTGCGGCGATACCTTTTCTGCCTTTTACGACCTTCAGAAGCTTCTTGTATATGGGATCGAACAGTATCGTCGTGATGACCGCCAGGATCACCATGCTGAAATAGGGTCTCAGCACCCAGAACAGCAGCAGTGAGCAGAGAAGAAAAACGATGTAAAATGCTTTTTTCTGTGAATCACGATTCGCCATCACTGCCCTCTTGCAAATGTTATAGGCTCAGCTCCCCGGGCTGGGCTCGAACCAGCAACCTTGCGGTTAACAGCCGCCTGCTCTACCATTGAGCTACCAGGGATCTGAGCCTACAACCAGCTCGGACATCGCGAAAAAACATGACTTTTGGATACTAGCAAATAATCACCAAAAGCACAACGGGCATTCTCAGATCTCGAGATAATCCTTCAGGTCTTTGGCCGCGAGCGGGAACCGAAGCTTCTTCAGTGCCTTGGCTTCGATCTGCCGGATCCGTTCCCTGGTGACGCCGAACTGCACCCCGACTTCTTCCAGCGTGCGGGTCCGTCCATCCTCAAGACCAAAGCGCAGGATCAGGACGCGCTTTTCCCGCGGGGTCAGGAGGTCCAGGGCTTTCCTGATCTCCTCGCGCAGCAGAGTCTGAGCGGCTGCGACAGGCGGACTGACACCTGAGTCATCCTCGATGAAATCCATGAGGAGACTGTCACCCTCTTCACCGACCGGGGTCTCGAGCGATATCGGCTCCTGGGAGATCTTCAGGATCTCTCTGACTTTTTTGGTCGGAAGTCCCATCTCGACACCGATCTCCTCTGGCGATGGATCACGCCCCAGCTCTTGAAGCAGTTTTCTGGAAACCCGGATCAGCCGGTTGATGGTCTCGACCATGTGGACAGGGATACGGATGGTCCTTGCCTGATCAGCGATGGCACGGGTGATAGCCTGACGGATCCACCAGGTCGCGTAGGTCGAAAATTTGAACCCCCGGCGGTAATCGAATTTCTCGACGGCCCGCATCAGGCCGATATTGCCCT
>CAYOQW010000029.1:0-9225 GCA_964406175.1 uncultured Candidatus Saccharibacteria bacterium | reverse complement strand
CGCTATCGCTGAAGTTCACGATGGCGTGACGGTTACCAATGGCGTGTTCAACCTGCAGATCGGCAGCGTCAACTCGCTGGACGAGACCAACTGGCTCGCCGACCAGGGCTGGGACAACCGCGGTGATACCACCTACCTCCAGGTCTGGGTCGGACCCAATGGCTGTGCCAGTATGGAACAGCTCTCGCCTCGTCAGCAGATCACCGCAGCCGCCATGGCCCAGGAAGCTGACATGCTCGACGGCAAGCACGAGACCGCCTTTGCCACTTTGGCTGAAAACGAGACCATCACCGGCAACTGGAATTTCACCGGTACTATCACAGCCAACAACCTCGTCAACATCGACACCAATTCCACCACCGCCCTCACCGTCGGTGACGGGACTAACGACCTCATGGTCGTCGATACCACGAACGACAAATTCACGATCAAGGACTCAGATGCGACCGGAGCCATCGCGCTCCAGGTCGACGCCGCCAATAACCAGGTCACCATCGGTCAGGCCAGCTCACGGGTCGGACTTGGTCTCAACGGCGATATGACCATCATGGGCAAGACCGACCTGGTGACATCAGCAGTTGCCAACACCACCGACGTGTTCGTCTACGATACCTCGACCGATACGGACGGTGGAGCATGGACCCGTGACGAAACGGCTCAGGCCAGCAGCTGGTACAACGAGACTCTCACCAATGCCAACCGCTGCAATACAGCGACCTGCGAACGTGCCTTCCCCCGCAAAGCGACCATCGTGGCTACGAGTGCTGATGTCCGCATCTATGACGCCAAGGACAATTCGCTCTGGATGATTATCACCGACACTGCCGGCTTTGCCCTTCCCGCTGTCGACCCCAAGGCGGTCTTTGCCCAGGACGGCGTTCTCTACATCGCTACGACTGCCGGACTGTTCCGCTTCGACTTCGGACGCGACCAGATCTCCCGCTATGACGCTGACAGTCTCGACATGGCGGCCGTCTCGATCAGCGACCGCGATACAGCGACGTCCTATACCACGGTTTCGTCAGTCGGCATCGCCAGCGTGGCGGTGAACGACGTCTCAAGCACTCTGATCAACGGCCGCCGTTTCGTCGCAGTCGCGACTGACAGCGGTGTCACGGTCATCAACGAGACCGAGCAGACTTCCTACGACTATGCTGACAATGCGGGCGATGATTACAATGCCATCTGGCTTACCAGCACCGGCGACTTCTTCGCGGTCAACGAGAACACAGCCGCTCTCGAACTCTGGAAAAACGTTTCGTCTGATACTGCTGACAAGAATCCTGGTACGCCTGACTTCACCTGGGACGAAGCATCGACCCCGGCCCTCGTCAACGACGGTGCTGCTCCCGGTATCCAGACCACGCCCGGCCAGCTGTTCGTGACCGAGAATACTTCGGTCATCGGCGACGGCTCTCCTACTGTTTACCTTGGAACGACAGACGGCCTGACCATCCTGAGCACCAAGTCAGGTGATGAGTCGAACGGTTCGGTCAAATACGTGAACAACAGTCTCGTCACAGAAGATATGCCGGGCGATGTCCGGGGCATGTGGAGTCTGTCTGACAGTGCAAACTCAACTGTTGTCGATGATGCTTCAGCCAATGGTAAGGACCTGACCGCGACTGCAAATACGAACGTGCTTGCAACAGGTTCCATCCGTAACAGTGGTTTTGCCCTGAACGGACAGTCTGCTAGCCGGGCTCACGATGCCGGCTTTGATCTCGGAGCCGCGGAGAGTTTCAGTGTTTCCTTCTGGGTAAAACTGGCAGACACTTCGGCTCAAGCTAGATATATTCTGGATAATTTCGCTGCCAATGCCGGCTTTCAGGTCTGGGTCGGTACTGATGGCTTCGTCAATTTTCAGATCGGTGATGGGACGAATACTCCCACGGAGACGGGCTCTATTGCAATTGACGACAATACCTGGCATCAGGTCACCGTGGTACGCTCAGTACCTCAGGATACGCTGACCATCTATACGGATGGAATTCAGAACGCCACGCCGACCACGGACACGACAACCGGCACGTTGGCAACAGCTTCCAATTTTACACTTGGTGATGACGAAACTCCCGGGACCAACAATCTGGTCGGTACCATCGATGAGGTTATGATCACTGCTGAGGCCCTGACCGAGGGTCAGATCAAGAGAATAGTCGATGTTGGTAATCGAGCCCGGCAGAATCATATCATCGATCGTATCACGGGGATGAGCCTGAGCTGGTATTATCAGAATCTTCGAGGCTCCGGAAATGGTGCAGGCACCAATAACAGCGTTACGTCGGTAGCGGTTGACAGCTCTGGCAGCTACATCTATATCGGGACGAACGACCAGGGCGGAAGTGACGGTGGCGTGACTGTTTTGGGTGTGGACTCCGATTCCGTCATCGACCTTTATGATTCAGTCAACAATACCACCAAAGTTGATGATGCCAATACCCAGTTCTCCGCCAATGACGTCGTGGCCATTAGCGTCTCCGGCGTCCCCTGCATCGGCTACAACGCTGGTTCGACCACCTGCGACAATGAATCAGTCCTCGCGATCGCAGGTACCAACGATACTGCGACCAGGGTCTGGATGGAACGCAGCGACTATTCCGTCTATAAAGCATTGTCGACAGCTTCTTCGCCAGATCTGTTCAAGCAGATGGTCACGGCGACTCAGGGACTCCGCATCTGGGATCCGGATTCGAAGCTTCGTACTGATATCTCGAGCTCAGACGGCAACGTGATCATCACGCCTTCATTTGAAGTCACCGCTGCAGGCGGCGGTTCTGTCCGCGGTACCGCTTTCTCGGGCGTCTCCGTCACCAACGTTCTGAAGAACGGCAGCTTCGAATCCGATGGCAACAACAACGGCGTGGCCGATCAGTTTACTGACAATTCTCTGGCTGCGGGTACTGATCAGTCAGCCACCGCCAAGTACGGTACCTATTCCCAGGATGCCTACGCTGACGCAGCGACTGACAACATCGCCCAGTCAGTCACCAAGTTCAACGATTACCGCGGCGTCGACGTCACGGCCAGTGCCTGGATCTATCAGGGTGCCGGCGGTCCTGAGACGGTTCGACTCGAAGTATACGATGGTACCAAGACATCATTTGTCGAGAAACAGACGAGCTCGACCTGGCAGCGTATTTATCTGACCCATCGGGTCGCTTCTGCCCCGTCAGAGCTGACCATCAAACTGTACCCCGCCCGCGATGGCTCTGGCGACAGCTTGTTCGATGCCGCCATGATCCAGGAAGGTGCCCTGCTCAGCCAGTTCTCCTCGCCCGACTTCGACGTGTCCGCTATTGCCGGCGATCTGCTCCCTGCCTCCGATGACACCTATGACATCGGATCTGACTCCATGCACTGGCAGGACATCTATATGGATGGGACAATCTATTTTGAGAACAATGGTCAGACCGACGGGACCATCACCTATGATGAGGCCGGTGACTACTTCGGCCTGAACGTCGGTGGCGGTTCTGACGAAATGCGTCTCTCCGGGACCGAGCTGACCCTCAACACTATTTTGAACATCGACTCCAATTCCACGACCGCCCTCACCGTGGGCGATGGGACCAACGATACGGTCGTCGTGGATACCACCAATGACAAACTGACGGTCAAGGACAGCGACGCGACCGGCAATGCCGCCCTCACGGTCGACGCCAACGGCAACGTGATCACGGTCGGCGAAGCTGACTCCCGGACCCAGACCATCCAGTACGGCGAGACCACGATCAAAGGCAAGAAGGACCTCCTCACCAGCGCCGCGACCAACGCTATGTTCGTCTATGACACCACCCGGGACATCGACGGCGGTCGCTGGACCAATGATGAAAAAGCCAAGTCCGCTTCCTGGTTCAGCGAGAATACGACAGCCGTCCGCTGCCCCAACGGCTTCTCCTCGGTCGGCTGCCCCCAGGAATTCCCGGACAAGGCTCTCCTGGTCGTGACCGATACCGGGCTGGATATCTATGAATCAAAGACCGACCAGCTCTGGATGCGGTTCACCGAGGCTGCCGGGTATGCCTTGAACAACGCCAATATCACCCTTTCCTCCGTCTACGCCCTGAACGGCAAGATCTATATCGGCGACAACAATACCAACGATGCGGTCGGTCTCATAGTCATTGATCTGGTCCGTGACCAGATCCAGCTCATCGACAGCACCGGCACCTCGACGTTCAAGAATTCTATCGGTGCCCGCAATACCAATTCAGGCTACGCCGCGACGAATACTTCGGTCGCACTCGTCGATGACAGCGTCAATTCGATCCATGCCAATCTGGTCAATGGCCGCACCATGGTCGCGGTCGCCACCAATGCCGGCGTCACGGTCATCAACGAGACTGACGCTGTCGCGGTTGACTATGACCAGGCCAACAGCGGCAATGTGACCGATGATGTCTGGCTGACCTCCAGCGGTGCTCTCTACTATAATGATGTGACCGCTCAGGAGATCGACGTTTTCTACAATACCTATCAGTATATGACCGATCAGACCGTCGCCAAGTCGGTCTATAGTGAGAGCTCACCTGCTGGCGGACCCCGGGTCTTTGCGGCTCCGACGGATATTCATGATCTCTATGTGACCGAAGGGACATCCACGGTCGACCGCTTTTCCAATACCCTCTATATCTCGACCGACAATGGCGTTTCCGTGGTCCAGGGCAGACAGACCGATTATTCACTGGGCTCGGTCAAGTTTTATACCAACGACTACATCACAGAGGATATGCTCGGTGATATCCGTCTCATGCTGCCCATGACCGACAATGCGGCCGCCACAACCGTTACCGACGCTTCCATCAAGGGCCACACCATGACGGCCGCCAACAATACTGACTCCATGGACCAGAGCGGCGTCCGTGGTCAGGGATATGAATTCAACGGTACCTCTGACAAATTGACGCTGACCAATAACAATGACTTCGACTTCGCCGCGGCGACCAACTTCTCGATCAGCCTGTGGGTCCGGACTCCTGATACCTCCGGTGGTGCTGTGCAGCTGATCGATTCCTACAATGCCTCCACAGGTTTCCAGGTCACGATCAATACATCAGGCAATGTCGTCTTCCAGGTCGGTGATGGGACCAACACCCCCAGTGTGGCTGGTTCTGCAGTCATCGATGACGACCGGTGGCATCATGTGGTTCTGGTACGCAATGTCATACTCGATCAGCTCGAGGTCTGGACCGACGGTGTCTTGAACGCCGGTGCAGCTGCCGATACGACGACCGGCACTCTGGCCACGACCGCTGATCTGGTCATCGGTGCCGAAGCTGGCGGCTCAGCCTGGTACTCAGGCGACCTGGACGATCTCATGATCACCGCTGATCCTCTGGAGGAGAGCCATATCCGTCGCATGTTCGAGGTCGGCAATCGGGCCAAGGAACAGCATACCGGCAGTCGCCTCCCGGAAGTAGCTGGAGAGGATGCCTATCAGGAACTGGCCTGCGTGGGCTGTACCAGTTCCCGCAGTGATGCGGTCGCCGTGGATGATTCACACTCATATATATATGTAGGCACCAACGACCCGACGGACAATGAGTACGGTGCTCTGTCTGTCATCGGTCTGGATTCTAATACTCTCGTCGATGTGTATGGCCAGAATTCCAGTGCCAAGACCTCTGATATCGCGACCGTCTACGGCACCGGCACCGGCGATCCCAATGCGCCTGCCGACATCACCGATATCGCCCTCACCGGTGTGCCCTGCTACGGATATAACAACTCCAGTGCCAGCTGCGACAGCCGGGCTGTCATCGCGATCGCCGGCGAGCCTGACAACACGGATGGCACGTACCAGGGTTCCGTGATCTGGACCGAACGTGCGGACATGAGCATGGAAAAGGTACTCGACGATGTCACCAGCACGATCACGGTCAAAGATACCATCGTCGCCAATCAGAGCATGGGCGTGTACACCAGCCGTTCCGACAACACCCTGAACGTCATGGAGCCCATTTTTGAAGTCGGCCTCCGTGTCGGCGGCCGCAATAGCGAGATGGAATACAATTCCGGCTATCTCGCTGGCTCAGCCTGGGAAAATCAGACGTTCTCCAATCTCGTATTCAACTCCTCTTTTGAAAACGATCAGAACGGCAATGATGACGGTATCGCCAACTGGTCAGAACCTCTGGTGAATCCTACGGGTACCTATGAAGAAACACTCGATCATCACCTGTACAATGAAAATGTCGGTATCCTGACCGATACGGACAGCGATCCCGGCGATGCCTACTACATCTATCAGGATGTAGCTGACCTCACAACCACCTATACGGCGTATAAAGGCCGGACCTTTACCTTTTCGCTCTGGTATCGCCAGAATTATGCCAACCCCACTCCTGGTTTCCGCATCGGTATTTATGATGGGGTCAACCTCTATTACAGCACGGACCAGAAGCCTACCGACATCTGGAAACGTCTGGCAATCACAGCGACGCTCGATCCCGCGGCCACGATCTTCCAGGTCCGCATCTACCCTGACACCAGTTCTACCGGGACCGCCAGCGTGTTCGTCGACGGTACAAGCGTCACTGAGGGCTGGGCCCCGATCGCCTTTTCCCTGAACGCTGTCGATACCATCAAGGCACAGGAACTGACGTATTCCAATACGGTCACGGTCGCCAACTCCGGTGGCGACTTTACCTCCATCCGTGAAGCCATCAACTCCATAGCAGGTGCGACGGCAAATAATCGCTTCATGGTGCGCGTCTACCCTGGCACTTTTGTGGAAAACCAGTCGATCCAGATGAAACCCTACGTGGATATTATCGGCAGCGGCTGGGACAATGCCCGGATGACCATCCCGAACAATGTCTTCGTCAACTGCGTCACGCATTCCGCTATCAAGGACTTCGGTATCATTGTCACGGCAGGCGATGGGGCGGCCAATAATGCGATCTATTGTAACGATGTCACGGATTTCACGCTCGATAATGTCAAGATCGAATATACCGAAGCAGCCAACACCACCTATGCCGTGCAGGTCGCCGGTACTTCAGACATCAATATCGTGAACAGCATCATCGAAGGCGCCAACACACCTGATGCCGGTATCTATACCAATAGCGCCGCCTCGACCATTCACCTGGTCAGCACCCGGATCAATGGGTTCGTCTCCGGTGTCCGGGCTGATAACGGCGTTATCGAGTCCAATTATTCACGCATCCTGACCAATACCAATGACTATTATGTCGGAGCCAGCGGCACCATCGAGGTCAACTCCGACAAGTACGACACCGTGACTTTTGCAGATGTGACCGGCATCTTCGCCGACCTCAGCAATACGACCGTCTATCAGGAATATGACGATGCCGTGGATGTCGGCGACCTCGTGTATGTCCGCGATGCCGGTGACGGCGATGATGGCAAGGTCGACGAAGCTGACAAAGATTCTGCGACTACGCTGCCGGCCGTCGGCGTAGTGGTGAAGGAAGACGGCACCAATCTGTACGTCAAGGCCAAAGGCCGTTTTTATAATCCCGCCATGTCCTGGAATCCCGGTGCGGAATATTATGTTGGTGATAATGGTGCCTTCCTCGTAGAAGGTGGTCTCACCGCTGCGACCGAACGGCCTCAGGTGGTCGGCGTGTCGCGCTCAGCCACTTCGATCGACCTCACGATCGACACTACCGGCGCCAAATCGATCCTCGTCTCCATGGGCGCTCCGGCGCTGAAGATCGAACAGTCGGGCGGCGGTTACGGTATCGCAGCCAATACCTCTGTCCTGTTCATGGATCTCCAGATCAATGACGAGACGCTCAGCCGTACGACCGCCGGAGTCATAACTATTGGCGATGCGGCCAATTCCCAGGCGATCTCGATGATCACTGATGGGACGGGTGATTCCGAGATCGTCCTCCCGGCCGGATCGATCAGTGGTGCCGGCGGCAGCGGAGAGATCACCCCGAATTCCATTAATACAACAGACCTCGCAGCAACGCTCCTGTTCGACCCCCGGACCGACCTCGTGGCCTACGATGATCAGACGATCGCCGCTGGAAAAGGCTTCAGAATGCCCAGAGCGGCCTCGAATCCTGACTGGTCTGGTGCACCGCCGGCCGACGAAGGCTATGTGTATTACAACACAACTGATAAATTCCTCTATCGCTGGGATCCGACATCCAGTAACTGGATCAAGATGGCTGGTGCTATCACCGAAGCGGAAGTCGAAGCGTTCATCTATGACAATGATAATCCAACCGGTGCTGCACTCGGTCCCTGGAAAACCGATATCAACGGATACATATATCTTAATGCCAATACCAATGTAGCCGGTGGAGCCACATCTCATTTCACCGCGACCTCAGCTGATACGGGTGAACAGTCCAATCTGATGATCAGCGCCGCCAATACGGCTGATAGCACGATCGCCAGCCTGGTGGTAGACACAGCCGGGACAGCCACCATTACCGCCAATGCCGCTTCCGCCAATGCCTTCCGGGTCGATGTCGACAATGCTGCTGGTTCAGGTGTGCAGATCGATGCGTACGATGCGGTCAACAATGCGACTGGCGGTATGGTGTTCGATGCTGGTACCGGCGGTATCGATTTCAATGTGATCGGTACCAATGCCGACTTCACAGTCGACACCGGCGGGATGGTCAGCCTGGATAGCGTCACCGGCAGCAACTTCACGGCCAGTGGCGGCTCACTCACGCTCGCCGCCAGTGACACCGGTAATGCCGGTACCTATAACGTCCTGCATACGTCTGGTAATGCCGCTCCCGCCACAACCGCCAATGGCAACGATATCGGCCTCAGTGCCGAGGATGCCGTCATCATTCAGGCTGGTGGAGCAGTTGACGTCGACAGTGCCTCTACGACCATCGACTCCACCGGTGCCATCAGCATCGACGGAGCCGCTTCCAGCAATGTCAGCGTCACCGGTGCTGACCTCACTGTCTCCACCATCACCAGCGGACTTCTCGCCCTGACCGGTGCCGGCGGTATCACGAGCACCTCGACCGGCGGGACCTATACGCTTGAGGCTTCCGGTCAGACCGTCGATATCAACGGTACTTCACTCGATGTCGATACGACCGGTCAGATCAACCTGACCTCAGCCCAGGCTGCCAGCACTGCGGTCCGGATCTATGCCTCTGACGCCGCCGGCGGCATTGATGTTGATTCCGGCACTGGCGGGTTCACCCTCGATACGACCGATGGCATCAGCTTTGACGCGGCCAATGCCAGCAATTTCACGACCACTGCAGGCAC
>CAYOQW010000028.1:0-9239 GCA_964406175.1 uncultured Candidatus Saccharibacteria bacterium | reverse complement strand
GGAGATCATATTCTCAGCCTCACTAACCGCCACTAGTAGACAAAAGGATCATTGTACAGCGTGGCCGGGAGGTACGAGTAGCAGGTGCGCTGTACTCCCTGATCATCATACGTCCCGTTTGACCCGAAACTCCCGGGGTCAAGACCGGTGACATCCGTGATCAGGTCATACTGCGAGGATTGGAGCAGGATGAAAGCATTCCCCGGCAATAGCTGTTCTGTCCCGATACCAGCGGGCACTATGGCCGCATGGATCTCACCTTGTTCAAATCGGGTCCTGATCTCTTCAGCCGAAAGCCGGGGGACCTCGAGAAGTTCAAAAAATGTGGTCGGGTGGAGCCCGACATCCTGATCAACGACCAGAGACGTCTGTGCCCGCACTCTGCTGATGTTATACGCCAAGGGATGCGCGCAGTCCATGACTGGAGGCAGATGGAGACGAAAACCGATCAAGACAGCGAGACAGATGGCCGGGACTACGGGAAAATACTTGCGGCCGCTTTGCCAGGATTTCCCGGCGGGCAAACGCAGGGCGACGATACTGTCGGCTGCCAGAAGCGCTGCCAGGGGATACAGTGGTACCAGATACTGGTCAAGTTTGGTAGCCATTACGAGCGGAGGCAGAAGACTGGCGCCCAGCGCACACAGGAGAAGCCGACTCTGCCACCTCTTGTGCCTGATGGCCAGGAACGCAGCATAGCAACCGGCAGCGATGACCAGATACGACCAGGGATAGGCGCCCCAGAACAAAACGCGGCTGTAGTAACTGTTTGATACTGACAGATGACTGTCGACAATGCCGACGGCACGCTGAAGGACATGGTAACCGAGGTGCTGCGACCAGAAAGCAGCCCCATGACGAACAGATTGCACGAGATACCAGGGTACTATGACCACAATACTCACAATGGCGACCTTCAGCAGCTCACGCCAGTACTGGCGCACGGTCCGCTGCCAGAGCAGGAATGCAACCACTCCGCCAGGATAAAAAAGTCCTTCCGGACCTTTGGTCAAAACCCCGCAAGCGATCATGAACGCCATCCCGAACAGATAGAGCTGTTCCTGGGACCGGCTAAGGAACGCTGATCGCCGGACGTACCGGACTACGAACAGAAACAAAAATGCCAGATTGAAGAACGTAACCGGCACATCCAGCATGAACTGCCTGGATGACGCTATGAAGTGGGGAAGCGTCACCAGCAGCGCGCCGGAGAGAAGCCCGGTCGCTCTGGACCCGAATGACCGGCCCAGAAGAAACAGCAGTATGACGCAGCCGACGGCCATGAGCGCCGGGATGACCCGGGTCGTGAACGTCGACACACCAAAGGCACGATACGTACTGCTGACCAGATAGAACATGAGCGGAGGTTTTTCGAACCAGTCCTGGAACTGATACGTGAGGTCGACCATATCCCCGGTCATGGACATGGAACGCGCGACACTGGCGTATATCCCTTCGTCGTAGTCCCTCAGCTGGCCTGTACCCAGCTGGAAGAAAATGATACCCGCGGCAATACATACCAGAAGTACGGCCATGACCCTGCTGAGCATGATGACCTGATGTAGTAGATACCTAGACTAACGCTAACGCACCACGAACTGGAGGAACTGATCGACGCTCGTTTTGAAACTCTCGTCGAGTACCAGGCCCTTCCAGGGATCCCCCGGCTTCACGATATTGACCACGACGATATTGGCGCCATTGAAGATCGCTGATTGGAGCTCTTTTTTATCAATACCGCCGGCCGCACCCACGAGATTATCCCACTTACCTTTCAGCTTGGCGATGTGTTTGTACTGGAGGAGCTTGCCGTACGCGGTCTCCTCGTCCCGGCCGCGGTGGATATAGACCGCATCCGGGACCAGATTGACCTGCCACATGGTCTTCAGGGGATTGACCACATTCATCATGTCGATCACGGAACAGATCCCTGCTTTCTTGCATTCTTCGATGAAGATCCGGAGCGTCTCGATAGAGGAAGTTCCGCACGCGGTAACATACGAAGCGCCAGCCTGGGCAGCCATGCGCACCTCGGCTGCAGCACCGTCCACGACCTTCAGGTCGGCCACGACCTTGCCTCCCCAGGACTGCCGCATACGGCTGACCACACCGATGCCTTCACGTTTGATGAGCGGAGTACCGGCCTCGATCAGGATATTGGGATGCCGCGGGATATGGGGGATAGCAGCCGCGAACTCAAGGAAGGTATGGTTGAACGCCAGCTGGAGGTAGGTGCTATTTTTCACGGCTGATGAGCTTCTTCATGTTGAACAGATCGCCCGGGAGGGCTACGATGATCTTTTCCGAAGGATCGGCGGACATTTCCTTCAGGGTCTGAAGGGTGCGGAGAGCAAGTGCTCCTTCGGCCTTGGACAGGATGGTAGCAGCTTCGGCCAGTTTCACGGCGGCGTCCTTTTCACCCTCTGCCTTGATGACACGGGCCTTCTTGTCGCGTTCGGCCTCGGCCTGCTGGGCCATGGCACGTTTCATGTCGGCCGGGATCTCGATGTTCTGGATCTCGATGGCATGGATGTCCACGCCCCATTTGCTGGCGGAATCGTCCACGATCGCTTTGATATGCTCGGCGATATCAGCCCGTTTGGCCAGCACTTCGTCGAGGGTCACACTGCCAATAACATCGCGAAGGCTGGTCTGGGACTTGGCGGCGATCTGCGAGCGGTAGCTCTGCACCTTGAAGATAGCCACGGCAGAATCCACGACCGAGAACCGCACGATGCCGTCCACCATGCAGGAAACATTATCGTTCGTGATCACTTCCTGAGTGGGGATGTCCATGACCTGCTCACGGATATCGACGTTCTGCACCAGTTCGATGAACGGGACGATGAGATTGAGCCCTGGCATGATCGTGCGGGAATATTTGCCAAACAAAGTCACCAGCCCCTTGTATCCCTCGGGCACGATGCGGAGCCCCATGCCGACGATGACCAGTACCGCGAACAGTAGAAACCAACCCATACCAGCACCTCTTTTGATGAATAAATAAACCTATTGATCCATTGATTCTTTGATTCTTTGATCTGTTGATCTATTGTTTTACGTGATCAATTGATAGTAAGACACGTACCGTAGGAATACATCAGAGAGCTGGTCGTCCCCGAATTGTACGCATAGGCGGTCCATTTTTTGCTATCTGTCTGGGCCATGGAGGAATTGTAGACAAGCAGGCCATCACCCAGGGCATACCCGCCGCCGGTGAGCAGGGAACCGGTCGGACAGGTCGCTCTGGCACCGTCACTGGACCCCGCTGCAATACCGCCCGAGACGTCGGCAAAAACCCGCTGGGTCGTCCCGCTGACCCCGGACAGACACTCGGCATAGGCATTCATGGGTTTGGCGGTGACTGAGGTATTGAAAGCATAAATCACCCAGGAATTCCCCTCTGAACTGGAACTGTAGACCCAATGGGAATCAGGATCGGAGGCAAATCCGCCGCCGACCACCAGCGAATCATCGGAACAGCTAGCAACAGCCTTGCCCCAGGTGGTGCCATTAACCACCGCAACGACACCCTTTTCGGTGACTGAACCCGCCGTATTATGGAGGCAGATAGCATACACATTGAATTGTTTTGCCTCAGAGGACTTGTTCTTGCCATTGGCATACCAGCCATTACTTTCCTTGTAGTGGGAATACACCACGACATCCTGGCTGGCTGCAAAGCCGCCGCTGACCACGACACTCCCTGCCGGGCAGGCGACCAAAGCAGACCGGCTGGAATTGGCCGGGATCATCTCTGTGGCATAGACCTCTGTCGTCTGGGGCAGGATCCCGCTCAGGTCAATGTGAGGCGTGAAGATCTCAAGGTCGGGAATAGTGGTCCCGCCCAGGCTGAGGCCGGGGATACGGGGCCGAAGCGGTATCAGGATACCTCCGTCACCGACCGGAGGCAGAACGATCACCGGAACAACGATCTGCACGTAGATCTGAGAGCCGAACAGTGTCGCCTCCGGTGACTTCAACTGCCAGTTGGACCGATAGGTGGCAGGTACCGCGGGAGCAGTAAAATCCACCGTCAGGTCAACCGTTGCATTCGGAACCGTTTGAGGCACTACGATCGAAACAGGGGCACCCATCTGCTCACCCGAGACGAAGGCGAGCAGCGTCCCGGTCTTCCAGGTGCAGGTACCGGAATTCTTTACCTTCCAGGTCTTGGTGAAAGCAACAGAGGCATTGACCTGGGTATCGTCCGGAATGGTCACGTCGGCGACAAAGGCGGCATTCAGCGTACAGCCTGCCTCAGTATCGGTAGCGACCACGGGGGCCTCGACCACTTTGGCTGGAGCCGCAGGCTCAGCAGGGATACCGGTATCCGTGACCCGGGCTGCGGCTGTGGTGTCTTCGATCGTGACTTCTGCGGTCTCTTTAGTGTCTTCCGTCGTCCTCCCTGCCACCAACAGGGCAATGATCAAACCAAACCCGAGGATCAAGGCCACGATGATTCCGACGAAGATGTAGATCAGCGGGCTGCTCTCAGGTTTCCTGAACGGAACGTTCGAAGGAGGGAGTGGAGATGGCTCAGTAGTGGTGTCCATGACCTTCCTTTGGTGAAAAAATATAAGCAGACCGTACCAGGAAAAACTCAATCGCATTATACGTTCAAGCGTACCGGTTCTCAAGGGTTCTAGTTCCGAGAAAGGGGATGGATGGATATCTCCCCCTTTAGCAAAGGGGGACTAAGGGGGATTTTCTTTTCAGCAGCCCTATCACTTTCGATAATTGCAAATCCCTCCTAACCTCCCTTTCATAAAGGGAGGAACCACTCCTTTCTTCACGGCTACCTCAGACCGATAGTGTTGACACTATCTCAAAACGGGTTTAGGATGGAGACTCAATCATACTTTTCATACTTATCCGCCGGAGTCCGCCATGATGGATCGAAAGTTTTTCGGCACCACGACCGTGGGAGAACGAGGCCAGGTGGTCATCCCGTCCGAGGCGAGAGAGGCCATGGGCCTGGAAAAAGGGGAAAAGCTGCTCGTGTTCGGCATGCACGCCGGCACGGTCATGCTCGCCAAGCTGGAGACCTTCAAACAGATGACCAAAGAGATGGAAAGGCGTAACGCCGAGGTCCAGAAGATCCTGGAAGAGAACTAATCTGTTGTCGTTCCCGTGGAAACGGGAACCCAGAAACAAACAAGACAAAAAATTATCAGATCAATGCATACTGGTCTTTCTTCTTTTCCATTTCTGGATCCCCGTTTTCACGAGGATGACATCTCACCCTGACACCTAACCATTTAACGTACCACCGCCCATGCTCAAACTGCTCAAGTATCTGAAACCGCACCGTCTGACCCTCGCGGTCATCATGGTGTTCGTATACATCCAGGTCATGACCGATCTGGAACTTCCGGATTTCATGGCCCGTATCGTGAACCAGGGCATCGTGCTGAAGGATACCGGCCTCATCCTCCGCACCGGCAGTGAAATGCTGGCCGTAGCCCTCCTGGGTGCAGCCTGCTCGGTGATCGTAAGCCTGCTGGCCTCCCGGCTGGCAGCCTCGTTCTCCATGCAGGTCCGGCAGGACCTGTTCGCACGGGTAGAGAGCTATTCGCTGGCTGAGTTCAACCATTTTTCCACCGCCTCCCTCATCACCCGCTCGACCAACGACATCCAGCAGATCCAGCTCGTCCTGCTCATGGTGCTGCGGTTTGTCCTGTCCGCACCGATCATGGGTGTCGGTGCGGTGCTGAAGGCCTACCATACCGCCCCCTCCATGACCTGGATCATGGCCCTCGCGGTCACCATCCTGGTCGGCACTATCGGCATCATCTTTTCTATCGCTCTCCCCCGGTTCCAGGCACTGCAGAAGCTCGTCGACAAGCTGAATCTGGTGACCAGGCAGATCCTCACAGGCCTGAGGGTCATCCGGGCGTTCAACCGCGAAGAACAGGAAGAAAAGAATTTTGATGCGACCAACCGGGAACTGACCGGGGCCAACCTTTTCGTGAACCGGCTCATGGTCGTCATGCAGCCGTTCATGATGTTCATTTTCAATATGACCTCGCTCCTCATCGTCTGGGTCGGTGCCTCCATGATCGACGCAGGCACTCTCAATATCGGTAATATGATGGCGTTCATGCAGTACTGTATGCAGGTCATCTTTGCCTTCCTCATGGTGTCCATGGTGTTCATCATGGTACCCCGTGCCTCCGTCTCGGCCGGCCGCGTTGCGGAGGTACTTTCCGTGGAGCCTGCGATACGTGATCCAAGAGATCAAACAAACAAAGGATCAAAGGATCAAAAGAGTACTGAGAACCATGGGGTCGTGGAATTCAGGGATGTCTCGTTCGCCTATGCGGGAGCACCGGCACCGGTAGTGGAACATATATCTTTCCTCGCCCGGCCCGGCCAGACCACCGCCCTCATCGGCAGCACCGGCAGCGGCAAATCGACCCTCATCAATCTCATCCCCCGGTTCTATGACGTGACCGGCGGTGCTGTCCTGGTAGAAGGCGTTGATGTCAGAGAGATGAAGCTCGAAGACCTGTACCAGAAGATCGGCTATGTACCCCAGAAAGGCGTGCTGTTCTCCGGCACCGTAGAAAGCAATATCAAGTACGGTGCACCCGAGGCATCAGACGAACAGGTCAGGGAAGCAGCGGTCACGGCCCAGGCCACTGAGTTCATCGATACCCTGGCGGAGAAGTACAAGGATCCTATCGCCCAGGGCGGGACCAATGTCTCCGGCGGCCAGAAGCAGCGGCTCTCCATCGCCCGGGCCATTGCCCGTGACCCGGCTATTTACATTTTTGACGACAGTTTTTCAGCCGTCGATATGCGTACAGACGTGCTCCTCCGAGGAGCGCTGAAGAAGAAGACGAAGAACAGCACGGTCATCATCGTGGCCCAGCGTATCTCGACCATCGTGGACGCTGACCAGATCATCGTGCTCGACCAGGGCCATATCGCCGGGACCGGCACCCATGAAGAGCTGATGAAGAGCTGTTCGGTATACCAGGAGATCGCCTCCTCCCAGCTGTCGCTCGAGGAACTGAAGAGAACCGGCAAGGCATCACACACGGAGGTGACGAAATGACAGAGAAACCAATGAAAAAACAAACACCTATGGGACCCATGGGTATGGGCAGAGGCCCAGGCGGCCCGATGATGGGCAGCGGCGAAAAAGCCAAGAATTTCAAAAGCACCATGAAACAGTTCATCGGCTATCTGAAGCCCTACTGGGCCTCCGTCATCGTGGTCCTCGTGTTCGCCATTGCCGGCACCTCGTTTTCCATCGTGGGGCCCAAGGTCCTGGGGCAGATGACCAACCAGATCGTCAACGACTATGTCAGCATCAAGGCCTACGACCAGATCACCGCCACTCTGCCGGCAGGCACGGTCATCCAGCCCGGTACCACTGGTGCCATGTTCATCCAGAACATGCCGGCAGAGGTGCAGCAGGCCATGCCGAACGGTGCACTCGACGCCATCCGGAACATGGACCTCTCCCAACGGCCCTCGCTCAACACGCACCGGCTGACCGATATCGGGCTGGTCCTCGTCGGGCTGTACCTGCTCAGCACCCTGTTCACCTACATCCAGGGCTGGGTCATGTCCGGCGTATCGCAAAAGGTGACCTATGAATTCCGCCGGGAGCTGGCTGCCAAGATCAACCGCATGCCGCTCCGGTATTTTGATTCCAAGACGCACGGCGAAGTCCTCAGCCGGGTGACCAATGACATCGACACCGTCAGCCAGTCGCTCAATCAGAGCCTCTCCCAGATCGTCACCTCGGTGACCATGATCATCGGCATCCTCATCATGATGCTCACCATCTCCTGGCAGCTCACGCTCGTCGCCCTGCTCATCCTGCCGCTCAGCATGGGGCTCATCGCCGTCATCATGAAGAAATCCCAGATACACTTCAAGAACCAGCAGGCCACACTGGGCGACCTGAACGGCCACATCGAGGAAATGTATTCCGGGCACAATGTGATGAAGGTCATGAACGGCGAACAGAGGTCTGTGGCAAAATTCCAGACCATCAACACCCGGCTCTATGACAGTGCCTGGAAATCCCAGTTCCTCTCCGGCCTCATGTTCCCTATCATGAATTTCGTGGGAAATCTCGGCTACGTCGGCATGGCGATCCTCGGCGGGTATCTCGCGTCCAAAGGCCAGATCCAGATCGGTGACCTCCAGGCCTTCATCCAGTACATGCGTCAGTTCAATCAACCGATCGTGCAGACCGCCACCGTCGCCAACGTGCTCCAGTCTACCGCCGCAGCCGCGGAACGTGTCTTTGAGTTCCTGGCCGAGGCAGAAGAAAAACCAGAGGACAATGCGACCGAAACCCTGAACAAGGTCAAAGGCGACATCGAATTCTCTGATGTGTTTTTCGGATACGCACCGGACAAAACGATCATCCATGACTTCAGTGCTCATATCCGCTCCGGCCAGCGGGTCGCCATCGTCGGCCCCACCGGTGCCGGCAAGACCACCATGGTCAATCTGCTCATGCGGTTCTACGACGTCGACACCGGCGCTATCAAACTCGACGGGATCGATACCCGCGAGATGAAACGCCATGAGGTCCGCCGTCAGTTCGGCATGGTGCTCCAGGATACCTGGCTGTTCCACGGCACTATCCGCGCCAACATCGCCTACGGCAATCCCGATGCCACGGACGCAGAGATCCTGACCGCGGCCAAGGCCGCTCAGGTCGACCACTTCGTGAATTCCCTGCCCGGCGGCTATGACTTCGAGCTGAACGAAGAAGCAGACAACATCTCCCAGGGTGAAAAACAGCTCCTCACCATTGCCCGGGCCATGCTCGCCCACACCCCCATGCTCATCCTCGACGAAGCGACCAGTTCGGTCGACACCCGCACCGAAGTCCTGATCCAGAAAGCCATGGACAATCTGATGAAGGGCAAGACCAGCTTCGTCATCGCCCACCGGCTATCCACCATCCGCGATGCTGACCTCATCCTGGTCATGAAGGACGGCAACATCGTGGAGCAGGGCAAACATGACGATCTGCTGAAGCTGAACGGCTTCTATGCCGACCTGTACAACAGCCAGTTCGCAGGAGAAGAAGCGGCATGAGAATATACCCACACACTCAATACAACTCTAACCCCTCCTGCCTCCCCTTACGCTAATGGGAGGTAATTATAACCCTCTCTTAGGGTAAGAGAGGGCAGGGTGAGTTGCAACATTGACAAAACCGACTGACCCCACCTGAAAATCCCCTCCTTACCAAGGAGGAG
>CAYOQW010000027.1:0-9322 GCA_964406175.1 uncultured Candidatus Saccharibacteria bacterium | reverse complement strand
ATATTATTGGCATCTGCCTGTTCGGCAACGCTGCCGGCGGACATGGCTGCCGTGCGGGCCTTGGTCACGTTCTCAAATACGGTCTTCTCATGTGAAGCATACCCCTTGACCGTCTCGACCAGATTCGGGATGAGGTCATAACGGCGTTTCAGCTGTACATCGATGCCGGACCAGGATTCCTTGACCCGCAGACGTGCCGTCACGAGAGCATTGTACGTCATCCAGATGAACCCGATGACCACGACGATGATGCCCAGAATGATCCAGGTGCTCATGTCTTTACCTTTTGTAAATAATATACGTGGAAATGCTACTTGCCCTTTGGCTTGCCAGCCGAAGCAGAGAATAACAAACGTGCCCGCCTACGCCAATCCTCCTTCGCTGAAGCAGCTACGGAGGACAAGCTGAGCTACGTCGGGCAGTCCGCCTGAGGCGGACTGGAGCCAATGGTCGGAATTGAACCGACGACCCACGGTTTACGAAACCGTTGCTCTACCAACTGAGCTACATTGGCCCGATGATCACTATGGCTTGCCAGCCGTAGCTGAAAACGGAGAACTTGCCCGCCTACGCCAAATGAGCTACGTCGGGCAGCCTTCTGCGAAGGCTGGAGCGGGTGACGGGGTTCGAACCCGTGACCTTCTGCTTGGGAAGCAGACATTCTGCCAACTGAACTACACCCGCATGTCAAAGTGCCACTGTATGCTAACAAATAAATCCAGCTCTGGCAACACTGACCCACTGGTCAATCTTGCGATGAAGCAGGCACTGCACTACAATGCAGCAGAATTCTAGAACTGATCTATGGAGAACACATGAAGGTCTTCATCATTCATGGCTCGTTCGGCGATCCCGAAGAGAACTGGTCGCCCTGGCTGAAAGCGGAATTGGAACAGGCAGGACACACTGTGGTCACTCCCCAGTTTCCCGTAGAAAACTACGCTGACATTGCCGCACAGCTCAAGGTGCATCCAGGCCTGAAGTCGAAGATCCAGGATCTGCAGGTGTGGCTTAAAGCCTTCTCGCCCTATCGGGATCAAGTCACCAGCGATACGGTCTTTGTCGCTCACTCCATCGCCCCGGCCTTTGTACTGCACCTCCTGCCGACCCTGCCGGTCCAGGTACGTGGCTGCATCTTCGTTGCCCCATTCCTGAAACAGGTCGGTATCCCTGAGTATGATGCGGTGAACTATTCCTTTGTCACCACCCCGGTGGACTGGAAAGCGGTCGGAGAGCATTGTCCCCGGTTCGAGGTCATCGGCTCTGACGATGACCCCTATGTCCCTGCTGTCTACACAGAAGACGTGCTCGATCACCTGTCAAAGGTAGCTGTCGCTGACCTCAGCCTCGTCGCAGGAGGTAAGCACTTCAACACCTCGGCCGGGTTCACAGAATTCCCGCTCGTCCGTGACCTGATCACGGCTATGGGCTGAACCTGCCAGCTTGACGGTTCGTGCATCCGCCCTGACAATGGTCACACCCAGGAACACAACACAGGTGTGCCATGAACATCATCATAGAAGACGACCTTCACCCGGAAGACACTGCCATGCTGCAGGCGCTCTATAGCCGGTCTGCGAGCAGTGTCTCTGAACATTTGACCAAAGTACACGAGAGCGGCTCCGGGAAATTCATGGAGCAGTTCTATATCGGCTACGGCCACGACAGTATCGGAGACTGCGGCTCCACCACCATCTTCATCGAGGGCGTGAGCGAGCTCTGCGCCAAAGCCCTCCAGGACCACCCGCTCTACTCAGGCCAGCAGACCAGTTCCCGCTATATCGACTTCTCGACCCAGCCGGTCCTCGATCCGCTCAGGACCCCTGAAACCCGAGCAATAGTTGACCACTGGATGGATTTCTATACCGCAAGTATGCCAGTGCTGACATCCCACCTGAAAAACAGGTTGCCCCGGGAACCAGGGACGAGCGAGCGGACTTACGAGACCGCCATTTCGGCCCGCTCTTTTGATATTCTGCGCGGATTTCTCCCAGCCGGAGTCACGACCCAGCTTTCCTGGCATACCAACCTGCGCCAGGCCCGGGACCACCTGCGCCGTCTGGCCACCCACCCGCTGGCGGAAGTACGAGAAGTGGCTCAGAACGTGCATGGAGAACTGAAAAAGCAGTACCCGCACTCGTTCCGCGACCTGACCGCTCCAGGATCGGAAACCTACACGAACGAGACCTCGAGGCTCTGGTATCTGCGGGCAGCTTCAAGCCCGTTCTCACTGACCACCAGTATCGACCCGGTCGAACTAAGCGCGTATCAACAACTGCTCGAAAGCCGGCCAGCAAAAGCGTCGCTGCCGGCAGTCCTCGAAGAACTTGGCCATGTGCAGGTAACGTTCCCGCTGGACTACGGCTCGTTCCGCGACCTGCAGCGCCACCGACGTGGTGTCATTCGCATGCCTTTGCTTATGAGCAACCCCGGGTTCCACCCCTGGTACCTCGAACAGCTGCCACCAGCACTGAAGGACCAGGCAGAACAGCTCATAAACGAACAGACCAGCGCGATCAGTCAGCTCGACACCACGGACGAGCTGCGTCAGTACTACCTGGCCATGGGCATCCAGGTCAACTGCCGCGTCACCTGGGGACTGCCCGAGGTGGTCTACGTGACCGAGCTCCGCTCCGGCTCCACAGTCCACCCGACGCTCAGAACGGTCGCTCATCAGATCCATCGAGAACTTGTGCGATCATTTCCAGGTCTCCGGCTCCATACGGACCTCACAGAGGACCGGTTTTCGGTCAAACGCGGCGATCAGGATATCGTGAAAAAATAGTACAGAATGGTCAAAAAAAGACCACGGATGGTCGTGCCTGTATTGCGTATGCAAGGTCGGCATGGTGCCGAACCTTCTGCCGGACGCGATCGCCCGGGGAAAGATCAGCGGTCCTACGGGCCACCGTGGTCTCGTGTCGAAACGAAGTCATAGATCCAGAAAATTTCCCGGGATCCACGCTGTATCTCTGACGCACTGTCAGAGATCTTCGTTTCACCGCGAGACAAAACACAACGACTGCGTTGAACGTTGCCGTATGGTCCCTGACTCGCAGGTGACCTGGGCAATAGGTTGCAGTCGACGGGGCAGTACCAGTCACTCGATCTTCCCGCCAGATCAAGTGTGTGAGTTAGTTACTCATCATACCCCGCTCACCAGGAATATGACGGTGGCACCTAGCGGGCTCGTACCCGCTGCCATGCGTCCTGCATGGCCTGCCTTTTTTGCGTTGCAACCTGCGACGCTTCACGGGCATTCTGCACACAGGACGGAACTGCATCCCGTGTACAATTTGCCCAGGCTTGGATCGCCGCATTCTCGGCGGCATCCCAGGCTTCCACAGCCTGGATGTATGCGATGACCGCAGCGACGGCTTCCGCCCCTCGCTCCGCAGCGTTGACTAGAAGCCTCTGCTCAACCTCGAGCAGAGAATCCCAATCAAGGCCTGCGGCCTCCGCGGCCTTTCGAGCCGCTTCTTCAGCGGCCGACATAGCCACGACCCAGGCGGTCAGAGCATCCCAGCTCTCAACGACTGCCTCGGCAGCGATCTCCGGACCGCCAGTGGTGGCCCAGATGACTACCACATAGACGGCCAAAGCCGCCTCGACCCCCAAAACTGCGGGATCATCGGCAACGCCGATGACTGTGGCATCGTTACCGATGCCTACGATGGCTACGACGGCCATCCCGTTCAGCGTCTCCCCTACCGAGGGAAGACGGCCGCCCTGCCAGGGGAGTACAGCATACTGCTGGCCTTCGGACAGAGTAGGCAACCCTGTCTGCGCCGACAAGATGATGCTTGTCGGCGTGGGCGTGCTCGTCACGGTCGGTGTCGCCACCGACTGAGCGACGGGCACGGAAGGCTGTTGAGAGCCCCCAGCCGCGTCGCAGGCGCTTAAGAACAGCGCCAGAATAAAGAGGACGGGTACTGCCGTCCGCAGGTTCTTTGGGTTCATTTTTCTCCTCCCGCCTTTCGGCGGTGAGATTTCTGATGCGCTGTGGCGAGCGACTACCCCACGGGGCTCAGCCTTTGCCACAGCGAATGTGCCGGAAGCGTCCGGCGGCGTTGATCTCCAGAGCATGCGCCCGGGAGTGTGATCGGCCGCGATGGCCCTTGCTTACACCGGGTTTTCGCCCCGGCAAGCGACCATTCTGCGAATTGTCAGGCGCAGTTGGGTCCAGAGCACCTGCTGATGCCCTGGACCCAACTGCGCCAATATGACCCATTGATTCTTTTATCACCTGGTCCTTTGATACACGATCTTGACTTCGTATTCGACTGTTAACGTGCACGTGCCCAAGGGTACGCTTCGTGCCCTGGGCTGTCTGTGTTTATGTCGGATGACCAGTATACTACGCAATGTGAATTTATGGAATGTTTAATGATTATTTGATATAATAACTCTCTATACATATCGCGCCTTCGTCTATCTCGGATACTGCTACCCCTCAGAGACAGGAGCACCATGCCAGTCCCGGCCGAAGAAACAACAACTCTACACGGCGAATGCGGACCACCACTTTCTTTTGATCCAAAAGCATGGTTGCGCCCTGAAAGTGCGGTCAGGATCGGCGGTATCCCGGCGGGTCACTGGCCTGACATCCTGGGCTCGTATCGTGGCTCTCTGGAGACCCGCGGATCGATAGATACGCTCATACGCAATCTCCTGACCCCAGAACGGGTCATCGAATACCTGGGAAAAGGTGATCACTCAAAGAGTCTCCTGCAATTCGGACTTGATACCCTTCTGACGGGTCTTCTGCTCGATTCGACTGACGAGGCACTAGATATCCGTGAGATACCAGATCATCTATGGGCGACTATTCTGACGCGTGCTGATGGATCATTTCCTGAGCAGGAAACATACCTGCAATCATTCTGTATGCTCATCCGGTCACAGGCAGCGGACCTGTCACGGAGCGGTGAACCCCGCCGGTCTATCCGCGAGGTGCTCGCGGAATGCTGCCAGTCAGGACACCGGCTGGCTCTGCTCTCGAGCCTGTCAGCTTCGGATGCAGCAGCAGAAGCAGGCTATCACCCTGCCTATCTGGGAGCTCTGGCGTCTTCCTGCAGCACACTCCACGATATACGGACATTTTTTGGCGGCGTGCTCCATGGCCCCGCTATCAAAGATCTGACGCTCGATATCGTCGTATCCAAAGCTGCCGACGCGGTCCATCAGACCCTCCAGGAGTCAATAGATACCGCTATTCATGACGCCGCACCAGCGATCCTGGACCGGGTACTGCTGGTGATCACCAACTGCCCGCTCTCTTTAGCCCAACAGCTCGATCTCTGTGAACACATCATATCCACTGCTACCCATGCTGCATTTGCCTCCCAACGCAGCACCGCGAGTGCACTGCAGATCAGGATAGTAGCGAGCATAGAGTCTTGGACAAACGCAGGATACGAGCGAGATCTGATCTGTGCAGCAACTGATGAGCAGCTGATCACCCTGGACCGTATGAGAGCACATCCGCAGGAGATATTTGAACGCAACAATATCCATGAACGGACCAAGGGCCAAGATGCCCGGATCCTCGAGCTGCTCAGGCTGCTTGGATCATCACTTCCCTGTCTGCCTGCAGAAGGTGACCGAGATGCACACGTATGGCGTACATTCGACGCCTCGCTGATCCAGGCACTGAGGGGAGTTTCTGCTCCATTCCTCGAGAGGCTCCTGATCCCGCAGCACGATCATGCCAGGCCAGAGTACGGATTCGTCGCTACGGTGGTCCAGGACTACGGCGCGGTTCTCGGTCCCTATCTCTCCGCCGTTCTCCGGGATCCTGTGCATGATACTGAAACCAGACGCACTGCATTCGAGCTGCTGGACCTCTGGGTACGGGATATCGATCAGTATATTGACGCGATCAAACGCATCGATCACCGCCGCTCACCCTCAGGGTCTAATGATCCTGTCCGGCGCAGAACGAGACAGATACTCCCACTCGCACTCATGCTCCAGGAAGAGATCACAAACGGACATGAGTCTTCCCGACAGCGATTCATCGATATTCATCGGGACCCGGCACAGCAGCTCTTTTCGACGACCCATGGGTCTCGTCTGACCCCGGTATCGCATCAATTATGCAGGCCCTGCGGACGCTCTCGTACCCCGTGGTCCGGATGGATCAAGCGCTCTCAGGAAATGACAGAACATACCCATTCCCTCACACTCGAACCGCCAGAACGTAACGAATTCGATGCACTGACAACCCTGATCGACCAGAGCGCCCGCATGAACAGTGAGCTCGATGCACGCGGACGATCACAACACGCGGTCGATGATCAAGTTGAAAACTGTCGGGATCGGATCACTGAGTGGCAAACCGAATTTCAGGTAGAATGGATCCTGCGTGAGATCCAGGACAGGCTGGCACAGTTGGAACAAAATATTATTCAAAACCTGCGAGACCAGGCCGACGAGAACAGTGCGATCGAGCTGTCGCTGGCTATCAGTATTGTCGAAGATGGATTTGAACGTTTTTCTCAACGACAGCTCAGAGATCGCCGACATGCCACCAAAGTCAAAGACGCTCTCGCAATTGGTCCAGCTGCTGTTGAATACTGCGCCACAGAGATGATAGCTGAAGCACTAGCAGTCGCCAGTCAGAAAAGCACATCTCAGATCGAGACTGGCCCAGCCGCCAGCGACAGGTCATTTGCTACTCGTCTGCAGCAAATGATCGGAGACTGTAGCGCATTAGCTATGAAGATGGTCACACAGATCGAAATATGCCGATCGGGTATCCGGACCATGGACCAGGACGGCATGACGCGTGTGGGAAATTTCCAGACCCTCTTGGTCAAATACCGCGGCCTGTCCCAGCTTTCCTGTAAAAAAGAATGTACGCCAGAGTATATCGCCTGGATGAACGCATCCGAGCGTTTCTGGCTCATCGGCATATCAGGGGCTCAACAATTTCTGGATGAGCTCCAGACCCTGCTTGATGGGTCTTTGAACGCCGGAAACCTCGCTGACCTATCCCTCCGGGTGACTGAAGCCAATGCTTTGCAGACAACTGGTACCAGACACCACTCACTTATCGGTTTCTCCGGAAATAAACTCGCCAAACATATCGGGGACAGTGTCCAACAGCAAGGAGAACAGGTCCCGGCTCTATGGCAGCATTGGCAGGAAGCCGCCGCTCAAGGGACCGACTTTGTTGACTTTGTCAGTATATACTTTACACCACCTGCTCGTTGATGCAGAGACAGGCCTGACAAAAACACTCGTCTGATATCCAGTGTCCGCAGAGAACATGTTTGACAGGGGAACAGGCAGCCATGGATTCTGATCAATCATCCTCTACTCGAAAACCTTTGGCTGACCTCAGAACACCAGCATCGACCGCGACCTTGTCTTGATGGTCCTTATCGATCCTTTTGAGGATATCCGGCAGATATCCTGGGGCAGCTTCCCAGACCGACCAAAGCTCTTGCATCTCCTCAGTGGCTAGATCTTCCCGCTTCAAAGTAGAATCCTGCCATTTGAGGTAGTATGAAATGGCCCGTTCAAATGTCCATTCTTCCTGACCGTATTCTTCACCCCAAGCTGGCTCCTCTGACATAGCGCTCCAGAATGCTGCTATTTGACTGCAAAGAATATAAACGATCAGCCCGATCAGCGCTTATTCCGCTTGCCCGAACACCTGCGCCGTATACGTATAGATCTCCGCGCTTCCGTCCTTCCAGCTATCCGCTCCGATGCCGGCCTTCTGCCCGCAGAGCGAGTCCATGAACGTCTCCAGGTCCCAGTTGTTATCGGTGGCGACCTGAGGCAGGTAGGTGCCGCTGTGTCCGCTCTTTTTCACATAGACACCATGGCGCCCCATCTGGATCTCGGTAGTGGGATCAGAGATCCGCTTCATCGGTGACAGAACCGAGATCTCGATCGTAATGTCCTCGAGCTCGTCCGCTTTGACAGGGTCGAACCGGTTGTCCTCGGACGCAGCTGCGACCGTCATGTCGCGGATGACCTTCCAGAGCGGTTCATCAGTAGAGAACAATCCGATACAACCGCGCAGTCCGCCGTTCTTCTGTAGGGTGACGAAGGCCCCAAGCGGGACCGTCAGTTCTATCGAGGCTGGGTCGAACGCCGGCTCCACGCCGTCCTCGACAAAAGCGTTCAGCGTCGCATAGGCGATGCCGAGCGCCTCGCGCCGGGCATCTGACGACAGCACTTCGTCGCCGGTGAACCCGATGTCAGCATGCTCTAGGTCTGCGTCAGCCGTATCCACGCCCAGGACGTTCTTGCTGAAAGCGACCGCAGCATACCCGACCACCCGGTCCTCAGTCCCCTCATCCACATCGCCGCTGTTGGCCATGTTCAGGGTGGTGACCGAGCTGATGCCCAGCGAACGAGCAAGTGTCATGATGGTCCTGATCGCCAGCTCTCCGCAGGCAAACGTATCGATGTTCGCTATGTGTTCACTCTCCATCTCCCTGATCGTGGAAGCCAGGGTGTCAGGATCGCCGGTCATGATCGCCTCGACGGTCCGGTCATCTGCGATGACTGAATCAGCGTAGTCCGGATAGTGGGTCAGGTCCGAGCTCGCGATCACGATCGTGTTCTCGTCGACGATCCCCTCCAGGGCAGCGGCAAGGATCTCGATGTCTGACTCACTGTCCCCGCTCATGATGATCGGCACGAGTGAAAAGTCAGTGCCAAGCACCTGCTGCAGGAAGGGGACCATGACCTCGACCGAATGCTCTCCGCTCTCTGCTGCGGCCACGTTTTCAAAGCGGGCGCTGAACTTCTTCAGCTTGGTGACTTTGGCCTGGTCAATGGCTACCGTGCCCAGCGGAGTCTGATAGCCATCACCGTCATACACATGGATCGCGTCGAACGACGCCCGATGACTGACCGCGACCACGATGGCCGTATCGTACCGATGCCCCTCGAGTGAAGCGAACCCATAGGCCGCCACAGGCCCGGAGAAGGTATACCCGGCGTGCGGCAGCACCAGCATCCGGGGCTTCCCCGGCATTTCGGGCAGATCGGCACTGGCAGCGTTCAGGTAGCCATCCAGATCAGAACGAAGCACCGCTGCATCGGCTGGATAGAACTGACCCGCTACGGCACTTTTGCGGATGGTTTGCATGGACCCGGTCTCCTGTAAAGTCGATAAAGGCAATGACGGCTGCTGTGGTGATGACCCGCAGCCGGACAGGGTCAAGGTCAGGCAGATGCAAAGTGATGCACAGCCTTTCCATTGCCACGGTCCATTCCTGCTCTGGGTCACCATGATCAGTCCTCCGCGGATGATTGTAAGGCAATACCCGGCAAAATCAAATCAACGCACATAGAC
>CAYOQW010000026.1:0-9709 GCA_964406175.1 uncultured Candidatus Saccharibacteria bacterium | reverse complement strand
CAGCAGATCATCCCGAAGAAGTTCGCGTCGGTGATCTCGGTAGACCGGACCGAGCTGGCGCAGGCGGTTAAAACCGCGGCCATATTTGCCAAGGATAGCGCCAGCGTTATTTTTCTCTCTGCCGATCCGGCCAAGAAGACCCTGGAGCTCAAGGCATCCACGAGTCAGGTAGGGGAAAATAATATTGCCGTTGCCGCGGAGATCACAGGACCCGGAGGAACGATCGCGTTCAATGCCCGCTATGTGAGCGATATGTTGTCGGTCTGCAGCAGCCGGAAGATAGATCTCAAGATCAACGACGCCCTGAGCCCTGGAGTTCTCACTCCTCAATCTGACCTGGGTAGCGCGTATACCTATGTGATCATGCCCATCAGGACCTGACAGCGGGCAGATCGATCATCAACGAGCCCTGGCGCTCCGCCCTTTGCGAGCGGAGCGCTCTTTGTATCCGGATGCACCCATGATACTCACCTCCATCTCGATCTATCATCTGCGCAACATCGCAGAAGCAGTGATCACCCCGGCTCCGGGCGTGACAGTCTTCTGCGGCGACAACGCCCAGGGGAAGACGAGCGCCCTGGAGGCAGTATTCCTGGTGACGAACCAGCGCAACCTTCGCTCCTCATCGTACCAGGATGTCGTGCAGGAGGGAGCTCCTTTCCTGAAGATCATTTTGACAGCGGAGGAAGGTGGCAGGGAGTACGAACAGGAGCTTCGGCTCATCAGGGAGGGATCCCGGTTCAAAAAAGTGTTTTTGGAAAATGGCTCCCCGAAGACTCGTGCCAAAAGAGACCTGTTCTCTGCCTCTGTCTTTTTTGGTCCTGCTGAAATGCGGTTGCTGAGCGGGCCGCCGAGTCGCCGACGGTCCTACCTCGATGCTATTTTGACCGCGACAGACCCGAAGTACGCAAGAGCCTATAATACGTTTGAAAAGATCATCCGCCAGCGGAACCGTCACCTGAAGGGGCTGTCCCTTCGTAACGCTGCCGCGGACCAGCTTCTGTCGATCTATGATGAGCAATTGGTCCGTCCAGCGGCGTATCTGTGGAATGCCCGCGCGCGGTTGGCCCCAGAACTGATACCTCTGGTTTCGGACCGGCTTCGTATGTTCTGGCGCGGCAAAGAGGCCTCAAAGCCGACCCTGGAGTACCGGGCCGCTATTGACGTGACAGGAGGCGAAGCCGTGATCGCAGAGCGGCATCTCAAGACGCTGCAGAGGGCCCGCCCCAAAGAACTGCAGCGAGGGGTAACGATATCCGGACCTCAGCATGACGACCTGTTCTGCTCACAGGGAGAGCATGAATTTGCCGAACGGGCCTCCCAGGGGGAGATGAAAGCTGTCGTTTTTGCGCTCATGTCAGCACAGGCGGCCATCATCAGGGACCGCACCGGAACTGCTCCCGTATTCCTGCTTGATGATATTCACGCTGAATTTGATTTTCAGTATCAACGGGATATCCCTCTGCTTTGTGACGGATTTCAGACGCTGGTGACGACGACGTCGCGACCGGCTGCCGGCTGGGGTGCTTCTGAGTACCTCGTAGCAGGCGGTAGTTTTACCCCCGGGGAAGGAGGGCCGGATGACGCCAAATGATTGGAATTCTTTTCAGGACCTGCTTAAGGGGGTTCTGCAGCGCAATCAAGTTCCGGTAAAGGTAGTCGAAAAGGTTTCTCTGCAGACCAAAGTAGAGGTTTTGGTGAGGGAGAAATATCCGCAGATAGCAGAGTCCCTGGTAGAGGCCGTGGTCACGGAGGAAACTCTCGTTATATCGATCTCACGACCAGAAGCGGCTCAGTATCTGGCTCTCAGGACGGCCGTATTACTTAAACACATTCACAGCCTCCCGGGAGGGGAGGCTGTGAAGAAGATCCGGATCAAGGGCCGATAGTCCTAAAACTGTCCAGAGACGTCAACCGGAAGGGGAACCACTCGATACAGGAGGATATCCCGAGTCATCCCTTGTGAATTGAGCCACGTCAGCGCTTTCTGGGTATTGGCTGCTTCGGGTTTTTGTTTCAGGATGATGATGAATTCTCTGGTCTGATGATCGAAGTCGATAGAGTATTGGTCCGTGGAGTATGGGATATGAGCAAGGACCTTTGGCAGTGGGTCCTTCAGATACTCCTGCAGATGCTGGTTGAAGATGATAGATGCCTCGACCTGCTGGGAGACCTGCTCGTCTTCTGTCAGCTGACTTTGTTTTTTTACTGTGGTCGTGAATGAAAAAGAGCTTGTACCAGTGTAGCTCCTGGAGAGGTCCCCAGTCCACTCTCCATACACGGTTACCGTATAGAGAGTCTCTTCTGTCAGCCAGGATTCGGGAACGATCAGGATGGAGGCTGCTCCTGCGGGTTGTTTCTGGATGGGGACATCCGGCTCCATATCGATCTGTACGCTTGAGAGATCGACTGGCTGGTTGAACTGGATGGTGATGGAAGATGCGACATCTACCTGCGTTGCTCCGTCCCGGGGCGCCGTGCCCAGGAGCGCCGGGGTCGTTACCGTGGAAAACGAGAAGGACAACCCGCCAGAGCTTATTCCTAACCAACTCTTGATGGACGGGATATCGACGGTATATGACGCATCCGGGACCATGCCGACTGGCCGGATAGAGAGAGTCTTGGATCTGCCCATGAGATCCTTTTTCAGAAGGGACGCTTCAAACGCTAGCGAAGGGGTGATCTGTATGGAATCCAGCACGGTCCCTGAGACCTCTCCAGAAAATTGAATAATAAATTCCTGGTCCAGCGGAATCTGGTTTTGGGCCTGGGGAGACACGGTCATTACCCGTATCGACGCGAACGATCTCTGGATGGTGACGAAAAGGATAGAGATGAGGACGAGACCAATCGTGGCGATCAGTATTTTCCTGGGGTTGTCTTTGGCCCAATCGAGGAAGGCGAAGAAATATCTCATATATCGGTCCTTTGGTGAGAGAGACGAGAGAAAGGCCCAGCTAGGGGCGGCTCCAGCCGATCATGTAGATGGGATTGGGGTCGAGGGGGAAGTCGTAGGGGTCAGGCCCGATGATCTTGGTGGAGGAATTATATTCCATGTCATAGGATTCTCGAGAGTTGTACTGACAAATAGTTACGGAGTCACTACTGACTTTGCAGATGATCGCAGCATGACCGACATACAATTCACCTTGTCCTTTGGTGTTTACATACCCCATATGGGCGATATCGCCTTCTTGAGGGATCGTTTTGCCATTATCTGAATATTTCCCCTGGGCATCCAGTTCTGTTTTCATGATACCAGCTCCCCGGCTCCAGGGATTTTTGGCAAATTTGTCATTGGTATTCTGATATGACTTCAGCACGTAATCGGTGCATTGTGCACAATCAGACGCGTCTATCTTTTTCCCATTTACCATGGCATATCGATGTGATTCGTCACCGGTATATCCACTGACCCAGTCTGAACTTGGGTATCCGAAACAAACGGTCAGATCAAAACCATCGGGATTATACCCAGTTGCCCATTCAGTCCAGGTGTCGCCTACTTTCGGGTCTTCCAGGACCATCCATACGTTTTTCATGAGGTCTGGACCGGCTGTCCCGACGCCGCCTGCTCCGGCTCCGCCACTGCCACCACCACTAAAAACCTCTTCTGCCTTGCAGGAAGGAGCGGTAAATCCCTTCGCAGTATCGCCGTATACGCCCGCGAAATAGACGATCGAGTCACAATAGGAGATTTTTTTGGCCGCATTGCATTTCCCGCTCATACAGGAGCAGTTGCCGGCCGCGTCACATTTTTCATCGATATAGTGAGCTTCGCTGCAGTCCCCGTAGTAGCGATAGCCCATATAATACAGCTGGGCATCGCTGGGGGCGTCGTTTGGCAGGACTTCGTCCGCGGTGCAATAGGGCTCCCCGGTCTTGGGGTCGGTACAGGGCTGACCATCCGCCATGCAGGACGCACAGGTCTGCAGCCGGTCCGCGAGGAAGTAGCCACCTCCAAAGATATTGTCTTCGTTGGCACATACTTCCGGGAAGCCGGTTTTGCCACCCGACCAAAGGGAGGAGCCAGCCACGCGGTCCTTCACTGGTTCCCACGAAACAGGATCAAGTAATTGCATGAGACCTTTGGCCGTAGAGGTCCTCTTGATACAATCGGAGTCCCACTTGGCCGCCCCGGCGTTCTCGATGGTGATGATCGCGGCGATGAGCGGGGCATAGGTGCCGGTGTCGATGGCTGACGCATTGATCCAGCTCGCGACCTTGTCATCAAAAACTGAGTTGCCGATCATCCCTCCGGTACAGCTCACGGTTTTTTCTACCGTAGAGGGTTCTTCATAGGAGTACAGCATTTCCCGGTAGGCCAGGTTGTCGCAATGGGTCTGGTAGTACAGGTTCATCTTGCCTTCTTTTTTGATCTGTTCACAGGCAAGGGCTCCATTCCCCACAATAAAATCCGTCTGCCACTCCTGGGTCTGTCCGTTGGAATTGTAGAGGTTCATCATTTCGCCTGCCGCCTGTCCCAGTCCGCCAGAAAAGATACTGTTGTATTTCCCCGTATCTGCCGCATGGGCCGGCAGGAGGCCGCCGAGACCTATGGCTTTCATCATGGAGTCAAAAGGAGACGGAGAGGCGTCTGCCGTCGCGTCCGGGCCCTGTATCGAATCATACATAGCCTGGTGGGTAGACATTTCACAGTCGCCGGATTTGCATGCGCTGAGGGCGGTATACACCTCTATCGCCACGTTCAAATTGCGAAAGTTGGTGACCAGGTTGCCGATCCCCATAAAATCAACTCCGCCCAGGAGGTCCACCAGAGCATTCAGCGCATCCACGATAGGCTGATTTTCTGCCGTCGTGATGTTCCCCTCAGAGACTTGATAATTTCCGGACGCGAGAGCTTTCTTGGCTGCGTCCTTATTGAGAGGGTCTCCCACAGCCTGAACGGCCTGGGTATAGTCCTGCGCGCCAGCGGCAGCCGTGGTGTCGGCAAAGGCGACATCGATCACCCCAAGCAGATGCGCTACTTCAGATTTCTGCTGCTCGTTGTAATACTTTTCGAAGTCAGGGGAGGCAACAAAGAGATTGACCGCCTGACGCACCAGCGGCCACTGGTCCAGCTGCGCCATGAGTCCGGAGGACCCGGTAAAAGAGGTCACTTCTGCCTGGTAGGTTTTTCCATCCAGATAATGGTACGCTGCCGTTGTTTTTGTCGGGTTTTCATCGGCCGTGACCGCATAGGCAGTGTCCATTCCCAGATAGTTGCCGACAAGTACGGATGAGATCCTGCGGTATTCGTCCTCTGTACCTCCCTCATCGGCACGCACCGTGTTGACCAAAGAAGAAATGTCTTTGGGCGCGCGATTCTCAGCGATCAGGGTTTCTACCCGAGCTAGCGCCGTCTGCCGGTAATCGGCATCAGTTGTCATTCTGTTCTGGGAGAGAACGACCAGGTTCTGGAAAAGCGGGGTGGTCGCGTATTTTTCAACCATATTGGAGGCAACAACAATGAACCCGAGAGTACCGATGAACATGGAGGCCATGAGCAAGGGGCCCACGACGAGACAGGTCAACAAGAATCCTATAACAATTTTGTTCCCTTTGCGTATGACTTTGCTTGCTCCAGGGATGGCCCTGACCACCTCCCCTGCGCCAAAGGCGGCATCCAGCGCAGCGATCTCAAGCTCTGTTGCAGCAGCAGCACCCATGTTCTCGGCGACGATCTTGGCATCCTTGGCTTTGCCGAGAGTATCTTCGCCAGAGTTCATCATGGAGGATTTGGCACCATCTCCTTCTTTTGCCAGGTGGGCAGCTTTTTTCGCTTCAGTCTCTTGGCTGTTTTTGGCCCGCTCCTTTTTCATGTCGTTGTTCGCATCTATGAACGTCCCGACGACCGGGGCGATATCTCCGCCCACACTGGCGGCGCCGAGGCCCTCCTGAAGGTCTCCCATTTCGGTTGGGCTCAACTGGACCATATCTCCCGTTTCGGCGGGACGCATGATCGCCTGAGGATCGAGATTCTTGAAATTTTCACCGTGCACGGGATCTGCCGCGAGGTCCGCTCCGGTGCGGGCGTCAGACTGCATCCAGCCTCCCGGGGTCGTTGCCTGAGGATCTTTCTGGTAGAGCTTGTTTGGATCAATAGCCCCCTCAGCCTCCGGTGTTCCGCGCTCTACCGCCTGCCAGGATCCGGGGTCATTCCCGGGGGCGTAGATCTTGTCAGTGTCCACTTCGTCTCCCACTCCGGGAGCGCCCTTCAGAATGTCTTCACCCTTCTGCAGGTCGGCCATCTTGATCTCATCCGGGGACATCTGGGCCCAGTCGTTCTGATCGGGCTGCGCCTTTCGGAAGACCTGATCATCATCGAGGTGACCATATTTTTCGCTTTCCGGGCCCTCTTTGAGCTCTTTTCCGGTGAGAACCTCTCCCTGGTCCGGTAGCTTTTTCAGGGCTTCCATGTGCCGGTCCAGCTCGTCAGGGTTTTGCCCCATGGCCGAGGAGGCGAGGCGAAGGGGAGCTTTGTGTTTATCGTAGGAATCGGTCATGTCCTGGATGAACTGTTTGCGGGAGCCCGCTGACCCTCCCAGTGGTTTGGCATTATTGGCCCGCACTGCATCCGCCAGCCCCTTCTGTGTCTTCAGCTCGGGGTGAACGGGCGCAGGCGCCGGGGTAGCGTCAGACAACCGCTTGCCAAGAGATTCAGCGAGGCCAGAAAAAACCCTGTTGAGGATCGGTACGTTCTGTTGTTGTTTTTTCGGGGCAGCCGTGGCCATGCTGGGATCCTTGTAAACGGAAGGCTAGAGGGAGGTCTTGGGGGCAGCCGGCCCGGCAACAATGCGGTCCACACCGGCCTTGAACCACGATTCACTCTGATACAGGTCGATACACTGGAGGAGGAACTGAGAGGCTTCCTTTTTGGTCAGGGAAGGAGGGTCTTTTCCAGTGTCAAACGCTATCGTTCTCAGCTCCTTGATGAATTTCTTCAGATTGGAGGGAGAGACGCGGTTCTTGAGGAATTGAGCAGTGATCTCCGGTTCGCATAGTTCATACGAAAGGACCAGCTTCTGGATCCAGGATGGAGATTTCAGTGTATTCTGTGGAGAAATCTGATCGGTCATGGAGGTGCCTTGCTCTCTATTGTTCAGTTTTTTCCTGCTCGGCCGCAGCCAGTTTTTCCGGATTGGTCGTGATGATCTGGTCCTCGATATAGGAGGCGATGATCTTGATGGCGACATGGTTCTGGCCGGCAAAGAACAGACCCTCCCCTACATCACATTCGAGCAGCAGATACTTTTCACCCTCGGTCAGGTTGAAGACGGTCGCTATTTTATCAATGGCGGCGGTCGATTGCTTCAGCAGCACCTGCATGGAGGAGTTGGTCACGATCGCTTTGCCGTAGGAGGAGGACAGGAAGTCATCCACGTCCTGGGTGATCGTGGTGAGCCCGAGCCAGTACTTGCGGGCGCGTTTGGCCAGGCCAAAGAGGAAGCGGGCGCTGTCCTCATGCTGCATCATGATCCACGCTTCGTCGACCAGGAGCAGGCGGCGTTTACGGCTGGTGCGCACCTTGTTCCAGACGAACTGGAGGATCGAGAACATGGCCATGGGCCGGAGGATGTCCTCGAGGTCGCGGATATCAAAGACAATGAACGTGCTGTTGAGTTCGACGTTGGTGGGCATATTGAAGATGCCGGCGAGCGTGCCGTGGACGAATTTTTCCATTTTCTCCACGACGCTCTCGGCGCCCGGCATGGTCTTCAGCAGTTCGTAGAGGTCGCCCATGATGGGCGGAGGATTGCCGTAGGTGCTGGGATCAGAAATGATGCCCTTCTGGCGGTAGACTTCGAGGAGCGCCCGGTCCAGCAGGGATTCTTCCTTGTTGGTCAGTTCCCCGAGCAGGATGGCGAACAGTCCGAGCAGATAAATGATCTGGGAGCGGAGCTCGTCTCCCTCAGTATCCTGCCCCTTCTGGATATCGGCCATGTCGAACGGGTTGATATGGGTCTTGGAATTCAGTGAAATGTTGATATACGTGCCGCCGACTGACTCGCAGAGCGCCTTGTATTCACGTTCCGGGTCGATGATGAGGACTTCGGTCCCGATCATGAGGTAGCGCAGCGCTTCGAGCTTCACGGTGTAGCTTTTACCGGCACCGGACTTAGCGAAAATGACAGAGTTGGCATTTTCCAGCTTGAAGCGGTCAAAGATCACCAGAGAGTTATTGTGCCGGTTGAGCCCGTAGAGGATACCTTCGTTCGTCGTGAGGTCGGAGGAGGTGAAGGGAAAGGTGGAGGAGAGCGCCGAGGTGTCCATATTGCGGAGCACCTGGATATGGTCGTTGCAGAGCGGCAGGGTGGTCTTGAACCCCTGCTCCATCTGCATGGAGGCTTCCTTGGTATAGATCAGCATGCCGCCGAGCATGGACTCGACCTTCTGGCACAGCTGGGTGAGCTCTTCTTTGGTATTGGCGCTGACGGTCATGTAGAGACCGAACTGGAAGAAGCGCTCTTCGCCTCGCTGGATGGCATCGCGGAGCGTATGGGCATCCTGCAGCTGGGTCTCCAGCTCCGGGTCTTTGACCAGTCCTTTTTCCTGATTGATCTGCCAGGTGGCCTCCATCTGGCCGATACGGCGCTTCAGGTCGTCCATGACCGATTTGGAATCGATAGGATACTGGTAGAGGCTGATAGCGATATCGGCATTGAAATTGATGAGCGGCGAGAGCCAGTTCGTGCTCACATAGCGGGGGTAGCCGGAGACGAAGAGGGTACGGTGGAATTTACTGCCGATCTTCAGGTAGTTGGGGTCCAGCTCTACTGACGGAGGCGCGATGATATCCTTGATCGTGCTCATGCCCTCCTGGAGCACGCGCTGAGTTTCCCTCGCCTGCCGTTCCTGTTCGGCGAGCGCCTGCTGATCTTTTCTGTTTCCTTTTTTCCCCGGCAGAAGTCCCATGGTTTTATTTCAGTATTAGGTAGATTGTTCGTTTTTGAGCTTGTTGATCTGCTCGAGTTCCTGTTTGGTTTTGAACGTGGTGATCGGGGTGGTGAGGTCGGCAGGGTCGATCTCCAGCTTTTCCAGCTGGGCCGTTCCGGGGTTGTAGATGTCGTAGAACAATTCGATGAGCTCCTGGGTATTGAGCGGCTTGGCCTTGACCCCGACGCCGCTCAGGTGGCTGATGAGCGCATCGGACCGCTGCTGGAGTTGCTGCTTGGCCGTATCAAAATTGGCGTCCTGGGCTTTCTTCTTTTTGCCGAACAGGCCGCTGAAGGCCTTGACCTCATCGCCCGCCCCAGTGCTGAACGGGATGGAGACGTAGAATTGCCTATCGAGGATATTGGCGACCTCGATGAGGCGCTGGATGTACTCGATGTATTCACTGGTCTGCAGTTTCAGGAGTTCATTCTCCTGGGCTTCCTCGTGCTTGTGCAGGGTTTCGATATAGTGGTCGATATTCAGCGCCCGGGTGCGGATTATGATCTGGACCGGAAAGCTGAGGGCGTTCAAAAAATTGCGGTAGGCAAAGATCATGGCGTTCTGCTCCATCTCTGATTTCAGAGAAAAGTTCACGTTGGTCGTGCGCATGATCTGGCGGTAGCTGCCGCCCTTCAGGATGATGATGCCGTCGCGGATACGGTCAATATCCAGATGCGACTGGGTAGAGGGTTTTATCGGTTTTTGGGGCATATCGTCGCGTGGGTTCATGGTGACTGCTTGGTGATAGGGGGAGCGGGGGGTGCTCCAGGGG
>CAYOQW010000025.1:0-9714 GCA_964406175.1 uncultured Candidatus Saccharibacteria bacterium | reverse complement strand
GATGATGTTCTGGTATTTCAGCGGGATATCAGTTTCGCTGTCGATCACATAGAAGAATTTGGATGAATCATCGGCAGTCGTTTGCTGGACTAGAGCGTGGGTGCCTGCGAGAGAGGCTGCTGTTGTCGTGTTCATCAGGTGCATGGTGTCCAGAGCTGTCCCCGTTGGTTTCAACACGCCGGCGATGTCGATACGGTCAATCCCGAAAAAGTTGTAGATGCTGTCACCGACGTCCTGGAATAGCTGCTCGTCCCGCATCATCTGAGCTTCTTCAGATCCCAGGATCACACCGTGGTCTGGAAGCACATCGGCACCTTCGCTGAGCAGCACCTGGCTGACCGGCGAAGCGGGGAGAGCAAAGATTTTCGGGTTGCCTTCGGCGGTGAAGGTGAGAGTGAATGAAGCGTTTGAAAGCAGGGTATCAGCGGCGGTCACTACTTCGGCTGCAGCATTGACCGTATCATTCATGTTGTTTCCTGAGGTGGTATGCATGGGTGAGCTGATGCGGGCGAATTCGATGAACATCAGGGTGAACGCAGCCATCATGAGTACCGGAGCAGCTTTGGAAAGCCAGTTCGTCCGCCGCGGCCGGAAGGACCTGATGAACAGCGAGTTCGACACCACAGAGATGGAACTCATGGCCATGGCGAGCCCTGCAAGCTCTGGTTTCAGGATCAGACCTGCCCAGGCAAAAGCACGGGCTGCGATCGGGATGCCGATGACGTTGTAGAACAGGGCAAAAAACATGTTCTGTTTGATCTTGCCAAAGGTCTCCCGGGAGAGCTCAAGTGCAGTCACGACGTCGTTCAAGTCGTTCTTGATGATGACGATGCCACCAGCCTCCATGGCCACATCGGTGCCCGAGCCCATGGCGATACCGAGGTCTGCCTGGGCGAGCGCCGGAGCATCATTGATGCCATCGCCGACCATGGCGACTTTCTTACCGTTTTGCTGTAGTTTTTTTACCTGGTTCGCCTTGTCTGCAGGCAGGACTTCGGCGACTACATTGTCTATGCCAACCTTCAGGGCTATCGCTGAGGCAGTCTGCTGATTGTCGCCAGTGATCATCCAGACTTCGATGTTCATGGACTTGAGCGTAGCGATGGCTTCCCGCGAGGTTTCCTTCACCGTGTCTGCGACCGCGATAGCTCCCAGGACTTCGGTGGGCGAAGCGAGCAGCATCACGGTCTTGGCCTGTTGTTCGAGCAGTGTCACGGCATGGTCAGCGGCCTCGATGGGTAGTTTTGCCACATCAAGCATGAGTTTGCGGTTGCCAAAATAGTACTTTTTTCCGTGTACGAGTCCTTCGACGCCATGTCCTGGGATGGCTTTGAAATCCTTGACCTCGGATAGGACCATGCCTTCGGCCCCTGCATGGCTGTAGATAGCTTCAGCGAGAGGATGCTCGGATAGTTTTTCCAGACTGGCAGCGATCTCGAGGATGGTGTTCTTGTCCACGGAACCGAAGTTCTCGATATCAGTTACCTCAGGTTTGCCATGGGTCAGGGTGCCGGTCTTGTCGAAGATGATGGTGTTGATCTTGTTGGCTGCCTCCAGTGGTTCGCCGCCTTTGATGAGGATGCCTTGCTCCGCACCCTTGCCGGTGCCGACCATAATTGCCGTCGGGGTAGCGAGACCGAGCGCACAGGGGCAGGCGATGACGATGACCGAGGTGAAAGCCATGAGGGAGAAGGATAGCGTCCCATGCAGAAGGAAGAACCAGACCAGGAAGGTCAGGGTAGCGAGGCTGATAACTGTCGGGACGAACACCGCCGCGATGCGGTCTGCAAAGGCCTGGATCGGTGCTTTGGACCCCTGGGCGTCCTCTATCAGGCGGATGATCTGCGACAGGGTTGTTTCGCTGCCGACCCGCTGAGCCTTGAATTCAAAACTGCCGGTCTTGTTCATGGTCGCACCGATGACCTGGTCGCCTTTGTTCTTTTCCACCGGGATGCTTTCTCCGGTGATCATGGACTCATCGACAGCGGAAGAACCTTTAGTGATCACGCCGTCCACCGGGACCTTTTCTCCTGGGCGGACTAGGACGATGTCGTCCATGACGACTTCTTCAATGGTGATGTCACTGGTCACACCGTTCCTGATGACCCGGGCGGTTTTGGCTTGCAGGCCCATGAGTTTGGAGATAGCGGTCGAGGTCTGGCCCTTGGCACGCATTTCCAGCCATTTGCCGAGGATCACAAAGGTGATGAGGAACGCCGCGGTTTCGAAATACAGTTCCGGGATCATCTTGCCATCGAGGCCAAGTACTGTCTGGTTGGTCAGTGCGAACGAAATGAAATTGGCGAGGCTGTAGAAATACGCGGCCGAGGTGCCGATGGCGATTAGGCTGTCCATATTGAACGTCTTCATGCGCAGCGCGGCCCACATGCCTTTGTAGAACGAAGCACCGATGATGAACTGGACCTGGGTGACCAGGATGAGCGAGGCCAGACCGACATAGGGAGGCAGCGTCTTTGCCCCAGGCAGCCAGGTGAAATAATCGAGCAGCATGAAGTAGAACAGGGGCAGACTGAGTACTGCGCTGATCAGGAATCGCTGCCATTGGCTTTTGATCTCCCGGGAGCGTCGTTCCCGGTCCCGGTTTGCGTCCTGTTCGGTGACCACTTCAGCGCCGTAGCCGGCCTTGATCACTGCCGCGGTGAGCTTGTCCACAGAGACACTTGCTTCGTCGAACTTGATGGAGGCTTTTTCGGCGGTCAGATTGACCGTGGCTTCCTCTACGCCAGGTATCTTCTTGAGCGAACGTTCGATGAGCAGGGCACATGACGCGCAGTGCATGCCAGTAATGTCGAGTTTGACTTTCTTGTCCATACGATCTTCTTTCAGGTGGTGGGTTCGACGACGATGAATTTGCCATTGTACATACCCATGGAGCAGTTGAACTTGATCTCACCTGCATCCTTCGGCGTGAACTCGATGATGTTCTCGCCCAGGGTCAACGACTTACGGACATTGTACTTGCTCATGACCAGGTCTGATGCACAGGAATAGGGGTCTTTGCTGTCGATCACCCATTTGACGGGGATGCCCTTTTTGATCGTGAACCTGTTCGGCTTGTAGCCGCTTGAGATCTGGGTCATGGAAACGACTTGGACACCGTTCACCAGTTTGACGTTGGGGTCATCTGCTGTCCGGGTTGTAGCAGTTTTGCCGGAAGAGAAGGTCTGGTTGACGCCCAGGAGGTTCATGCCGTTGTTCAGGTTGAATATGGCGAACGCGATGACCACGAGTCCAGCGAATTTAAAGAAACGGCGGGCAAAAGCTCCCTGTATGAGAGAAGATATTCCACCGACGCCGAGCAACCCTGGGGTCGTACCGATAGCGAACACGCCCATGATGAGCGCGCCGTTGATGAAATTGCCGGTACCCATGGCATATATCTGCATGGACTGGGTGAATCCGCAGGGCAGGAAAAAGGTGAGCGCACCGAGGATCATGGAATTGGTATGGGAATAGTCATTGTCCTTTTTTTCGAAAATGCGCTGTCCACCGATTGAAAAAGCGATCTTCAGCCGCGACAGTCTTGGCATCAGACCGGTGAGCTGAATACCCATGAGCAGCATGACCAGGCCGACCGCCACGGTCATGGCCCCGAGCAGCATCCCAGACAGCTGGAACGCCTTGCCGACCAACCCGATCAACCCGCCCAGCAGGCTATAGGCGGCGATGCGCCCCAGGTTGAAATATATATGCGGGGTGAATTTCTGTCTGGGCGACGCTTCGGGATGACTGGCCGCATAGCGGGCAGAGACGCCGAGGATCAGGCCGCCGACGAGTGCCATGCAGGTCGAAAAGCCTGCGGTCAGACCGACCAGCAGGACCACGGCGAGGTTCGATGCATTGCCCGAGCCCGCACTGAGGTTCTGGAGTCCCAGGCCTTTGGCCACAAGCAGCAGAATGGCCACGAATGGCAGAAGCACCAGTATGTCTTTGTAGGCTTCCGGGTCCGTCGTGAGCCAGACGTTCGGTTCATCATTGCCTACGCGGTAGCCTGCGCCTTCAATGGCTTTTCGTATCTTGCTCATTGGGATCTCAGATGTGGACTCGATCTCAGTCTGGCTGTTCTTGTAGCTGGTGCGGACTTTTTTCACGCCCGGGATCTGCTGGAGTTCTTCCCTGATCAGGATCTCACAGGCTTTGCAGTGCATGCCCTGGATAGGGACGACGGTCTTGTTCATTATGGTGCTCCGGAGGTTGGTTTAGGTTTTGCTCGCTAGGCGGGAAACCGTCAGGATCTCGTCGATCATCTTCTGCTTGCGGGACTCATTGCTGGTATTCATCGCATTACTGAAGCAGGTATGGAGATGGCCCTCCATGAGCATGACATGGGCGGACTTCAGCAGCCCGATGACCGCGAGGTTCTGCTGCATCACATCGATGCAGTACTCGCCGTCCTCGATCATTTTGACGATACGGTCGATGTGGCCTTTGGCTTTTTTGAAATTGACCAGCGTTTTTTCATGATTGGCGTCCAAATTGTGTCTCCTGATGATGGTTTACCTGTACCTGGGGTGGGGGTCTACATGAAAAGGATACCAGTGATCTAACAGTCCTGTCAACCCGGTCACGTCGGGCCAGGTTGACAGGACTGTTGTCAGCATGGAGGGCATGAGGGCTAGTCACATTTGACTACCAGCGCTGGCAAACGGCGGAAATCCTGATTCAAGGGTCCCTCGACACCCAGATCCATACCGCAGCCGCCCAGCCAGTAGTTTTCGACCTGTACAGCCGCTTTGACCGTGACATCCGGAACTTCGACCCGGCCAGGGACGGTATCCTTGTACGCTACGACTGCGAAGGTCAAGGAGGTGATGCCTATTTGGCGGCGGGCATCGTTCACGATCAGCGTCGCAGTCTTCGCTGTATCCCAGACATCATCAATGATGAGCACCTTGCCAGACAAACCTGAGGGCAGCGCCTTGTCCACCAGACGGTCCCCGTTGACCGGATGGCGATGGTATTCGATCGAATGCAGATCGTAGTCTTTTGGGAACTGCTGCAGTTCCGTCAGCTGTTCATACAGGAACAGTCCGCCCTGGAGCACATAGAAGATGTGGTCGTACGACCGAAGATCGATAGTATCTGAGAGGCTTTGAATACATACCCGCATCGACACTTCGTCGATATAGGTGCAGTAAGGTATGCCCATGATCTCTCCTTGGTGAGGAGAGGTGGGGTACGGTATGACATGGCAGGCAGTGATGGTGGTGGGCATGGGGGAGTACCGGTAGTGAGATGTATGAGGTACGAATCATGAAGCAGGAAGAGGGAATGATGATGGATGCAGGGAAATGCATGTACCATATTCGTTGAGCTCGAAGCCTTCGTCAACACTTCTCGATTTTTCGGGCATCAGGCGGTATACTTGAAGCGTAAATTTTACCAGAACAGAAACCAATGCAGGACCAGGTGGACATCGTTTCTTCCTTTCTCGCAGGACTGGCTTCTTTCGTCAACCCTTGCGTCATTGCCCTGTTCCCGCTCTATATCAGTGCGGTGTTCGGGCGACAGAAGAGTGTGACCAGGGCGATCGCTTTTGGCCTCGGCTTCCTGCTCTGGTTCGTGTTCCTGGGTTCTGCTGCTGCCGGTCTGTCCTGCACCTTTACCCGGAATTCCTGGAGCGACCTGAGAGACCTCCTGATCATTGTGATAGGACTGGTGTTCATTTTTCATCCGGTACTGGGGGCGGTCTTTCAGCTGTTCGAAAGCAGGACCCAGCGCTACCTCGCACCTTTGCAACAGGTGCTGCAGCGTCGGCTTCCGACCGTTCGCCCTGGCTCTGCAGTTTCCCTGCTGGCTGCTTTTCTGCTGGGTATCGTCGCTTCTCTCGCCTGGACACCTTGCGTCGGGCCGATACTGGGAGCCATCCTGACCCTGTCTCTGGACAAGGGTGCAGGTCTGACGCCTGTGGTCATGCTGGCGGCGTATGGGGTCGGCCTTTTGGTCCCATTTCTCCTGCTTGCTTTCGTGTGGGACAGGGTAAAAGTGCAGATGGGCCGTATGAAATATTTCTTTCTGCTCGCCTATCCGGTCATCGGTATCGCTCTTGTCGGATACGGCTTGTATTCGCTCTCTGGGTTTTAGGACTCTTTACTTTTGCGTGCCTTGGTCTTACTCTTGCTCCATGCCCCCTTAGCTCAACTGGATAGAGTGTCTGGCTTCGAACCAGAAGGTTGCGGGTTCGACTCCTGCAGGGGGTACCAGCCTTCGCTCTCCGTCGCGAAGCGCTCAGTCGAGCTACGGCTGGCAAGCCACTGGTATTTAGTCAGAAGAGCGAAGGCTATCCGCCGACATGTCCTCCGAAGCTGTTGCAGCGAAGGGGGAAGCTCATTTGGCGTAGGCGGGCAAGATCTGCATTTTTTGCTTCGGCTGGCACGCCACAGGTATTTGAAAACCACCGTACGTTTTTTGAACAAAAACCCCGCACGCTGTAAGTGGTGCGGGGTTTTGAATAGGAGAGAACCATAGGCGATGGTTATTTCTTTTTGGCAAAGAGCTTTTTGATCCCGGCTTTGATGGAGTCGCGGTTCTTTTTGTCTTTCAGGATGTGCCAGGCGCTGGGTGCGACCGAGACGATCACGATGAGGGCTACGATCGGCAGCAGATAGGTGTCAGCGTTGGGTATGGATCTGCCGAGGAAGAAGCCGGCGACGGTCACACCAATACCCCAGAGGAGGCCGCCGATGACGTTGAATGATAGAAATGTTGCATAGTGCATGTCACCGATGCCGGCGATGATCGGGGCAAAAGTCCGGACAAAGGGTACGAATCTGGCGAGGATGATCGACATTTTGCCATGTTTTTCATAAAAGATCCGTGCCTTTTCGACGTTGTCCTTGTGGAAGAGGAGGGAGTCTTCCCGCTGGAACAGCTTCTTTCCAACGCGGTGTCCAAAGGTGTAACCGACACTGTCGCCGGTGACGGCTCCGATAAAGGCTACCAGGCAGAGGAGCCGGATGTCAAAGATACCCTGGGAAGCGAGGAATCCGGCGGTGAACAGGAGACTGTCACCGGGCAGGAAAAACCCGATCAGGAGACCTGACTCAGCGAAAACGACAGCGAGGATGCCGAGATAGCCGATGGTAGGCAGGATCGTTTCCAGGTCGAACATACGTGACTCCTTGGCAATAGTTTTCCGGTAACAAAAACAGGGCAACGGTTGCATTATAGGGATGATGGCCTTTGAGTGCAATCATGCATTGACTGTTTGTTACAGAAAGGACCTCTTCTCAGTCTGGATGTTGTCTGGTATACTATACGGATACGCTACTGCCCATCATCAGGTATACCAGATGTCTTGTGCTCATCCCGACCAGGTCGTCACCATACTTCGAGATATCACACCATGTGTGCATAGCATGGCGTTGGACTTGAAGGGGAGGACGGAACCGCTGGACCTCTTCACGCACGGTATGTGTGATTTTTATACTGCTGTAGCCAAACGTGAACTTTTACGGAGAGGGATCGACACTCTGCATATCGTGGGGATCAATATTCCCGTCCGGACGGTCAATGGCAGATCCACCCATGCGTCCCACACGATAGGGATCATCCATCAGTTCACTCGAGCTGATGTCAGTTCCAAGGCAGTATGGTTTGATTTTTCCTGCGCGCAGTACGGGTTCGACCAGGAAGTCATCATTGAAGTGGTCGAAAAGGAAGATGTATACCAGCGCCTGCGGGAAGTCTATGGCGGAGGTCAATGGGAGCCGGGCGGCAGCTACCTCTCTCAGCTTGATATTGATACGATACCGACGAGACCTTGAGTCTGGTCTGGTGAACATGAACATGCCATCGTGACAGCCATCTGGCTGTTTTTTTTGTGATATTTTCAGTCCGATGCGAGAACGTATTTCACGCTCCATCGGATGTCTTTTTGCTTTCCAAGCAGGCAGCAATATGGTAGTCTTCTTCTATCATAGTCCTGTCCAGAAAAAGCTTGTGATGAGGCATGGTTCGTGACCAAAAAGAAGTTCGAACATTCGCTGCGTGCACTCCCCGGGGCTCTCGCGTGGCTCATGTTGGGGGCGATGATGCTGTTTTCTGCGATCGCGCCTGAGATCGTGGCGTATGTTCTCTTGTGCTATGCAGTGTACTGGGTGTTCCGTACATTTGATCATATGACCCGACTGTTCATCAGTTTTTTCTTTGTCATGAAAGACGCGCAGGTCGACTGGGAACAGCGGTACCGCAACCTGTCTTCTCCTGAGGTACGGTTCATCGCATCGACGATGAAACAGACGATGGATGCCTGGAAGACCAGTCATCACTTCATTCTTCAGCCCGACAGAGGGCCTGCTGTGGTCTGGAACTGGTTCCTGTGGGCGTATGCTTTCATGCGGCGGCAGGATGATTTCCGTATGTATGTGAACCTGAAGGAAGAATATGACAGCATCACCAGATATCTGGCCGATCCCTCCAGCCCGCCGGTCGAAAAGATAGAACATCTCGTGATCGTACCGGTGTACAAAGAAACCATGGCGGTACTGGAGCCGACGCTCGAGCATCTGATGCATGTTGGTTTTCCCATGTCCGCAGTGCATGTCCTGTTTGCCATGGAATCAGCCGATCCCAATGCACAGAAGACCAGGCAGCTCATCATCGACCATGCCAAAGGGCGCCTGCCCAATCTGTATTTTTCATTTCATACGCTAGAAGCAGGTGAGGTGGCAGGCAAGTCCGCGAATCAGGCGTTTGCGATCCGATGGTTCCGGCGTGAGGTCCTGCCGGGATCGGGCATCGACCCCGCGTATCTGGTGGTCACGAGTCTGGATGCTGATTATCGCATGCATCCGGGGTACTTTGCCGATCTGACCGTGAATTATGCCGCGGATCCGGAACGTTCGGTGCATATTTTTCAGCCGATCCCCATGTTCTTCAATAATATCTGGAAAGTGAATGTGTTCGCCCGGGTCCAGTCAGCACTGGGGACCCAGATCCAGATGGCCAGGCAGCTCAACCACCGGGAAAATCGAAGCTGGTCGAGCTATGCGGCCTCCTACCTTTCGGTCACTGAGGCCGGGGATTGGGATGTCGATGTCATTCAGGAGGATTCGAGGCTGTTCTGGAAAGTTTTTTTCCGCTTTGGACATCGGGTCCGTATCGCACCGCTTTTCCTCCCGGTATTTGGTGATGCAGTGCATGGGAGGACCTATCTGGCTTCGGTGCGCAACCTGTATGACCAGATCCGCAGATGGGCCTGGGGCGCATCTGACGTCCCGTATGTGATCATGCGGTGTATCGAGCATCGGGAGATCCCTCTCTATGAACGCTTCGTCGCCTGCCGGGAAGTCGTCACGAACTATTTCAACTGGGCGACCATGCCTCTGATCCTGGGTGTCGGTACGCTGTTACCTCTCTGGTTCAATCCCAGCTTCACCCATACGGTCATGGGGTACAATCTCCCGATCTTCACGTCGCGCCTGTTGACCTTTACGTCCGTGGTCATGGTTTTTTTCATCTGGATCGACGCGACACTTTCTCCCAAGCGCCCCGCGCACTGGACGCCCTGGCGCAAGACCTGGTCGTATCTCCAGTGGCTCATGATGCCGGTGATGGGGATACTTTTCAGTGCTCTGCCGGCGCTGGATGCACAGACGAGACTCATGATGGGCAAGGACCTCGACTATAAAGTGACAGAAAAAGGCATATGATCCGTTATCGATTCAACGCCCGCATGAATGGTGTTTCCCT